>JARGOE010000104.1 GCA_029210015.1 Vicingaceae bacterium | reverse complement strand
TTTACATTTTGAAAAGAATATTGATTAGAATTATTAAATGCTTTTGCCCTTAATTTCCCATCCTTTGTTATCTTATATTCTAGAGAAATATCACCTATAAGGTTATTAGTGTTTTGAGCTTCTGAAGAAACATTGCTTCGATCTGCAACACCAAAATTTCCATCTAAAATTAATCTATCATTAAAGAGCTGTGTTGATAGTGCAAGTTCTAATTCTTGGCTTGATAATTCATCTCCCGGGTGATAATTTATACCTACATCAAAATCATTACTAATTCTAGATAACATGTTACTCAACTGGTTAGAGAGTAATTCTGATGATGTTGTGGCTCCAACATTAGCATGACCATAACTTGCTTCAGCCCCTTGTGGAGCAACAAAAGAATTTAACACCAACAACGAAAACACTTGCTTATTTAGCTCCTGAACATTTTCTTCTTTTCCACTAACATACAACACACTTCTAACTTTATTCTTAGTGTCTTCATCAGCAGTAGGCAGCCCAACATCAAAGCTAATATCTGGGTTCATCATTGCATTTTTCATTCTCAATTTCAAATCAATAGGAATTCTTTTTTTGTAAACATCACTAGTATCAATCGCTACTAACAAGTCATATAATCTCGCTCTTAATCGATATACAGCAGTTAAATCAATTTCGGCATCATATGGACTCCCATTCCAAGTAATTGTTCCTCCCTCCTCTAAATCAAATCGTTTATTAATGACATTTTGAAGCGTAAACAAATAATCTCCATCAATAACAACATAGTTACCAAACATATTTAAATCACCATCATTGCTAATATTTAAAGTTATATTTCCTGTCCCCACACTTCTCATTACATCCCCTATCTGATCATCAAAAATTAATCTCACCTGTGCATCAGGCGTAATCTCCATGTCAAAATTCATTTCAAGGTAAGATAAATCTAAATCTTCTTTTATTTGAATATTAAGACTAGAAGTATCATCAAAATTGACAAACTCAATAAAATTATTTTCTTCAATATCTTGATTATCGGTAAGCGGTATATTTATAATTGTATTCGGATCTGTTTCAATTTTAGCATCTATGGTCATTTGCTTATCATAGCTACCAATATTTACAAACCCTGTTACAAATGCCTTTCCATAATATAATTCATTCTCTAATTCAGTAGTATTTAATGCCATGAAATTTGTTGCGTCTAACCCAACATCAACACTCAACTCTTTAAACCACTGATGATAGATAGTTCCATTAGCTGAAGCAACATTGTTTTTCTCATCTAGAAAAACAACATTATCAAAGCTGATCATATCAGGAACAATATTAATTTCACATAAGTTTGTTCTATAGGAAGTATTTAAATAATTGACTTTAAACTCGGTGTTTTGAAGTGATACCTTCCCTGACAGTTTTGGCTTATCAAAGTTACCTTTAATAAAAATATTAGCATCAGCTGTTCCTTTTAAATTACTTATGTGCTCGTCAATGTAATTCGTAAACATATATAATTCAGCACGATGTAGTTTGAAATTTAAATCTAAACTCTCCTCTTCATTTTTAGGGTAATAAAACCCAGAAAATAATATTGATGGTATATGATCTCTGTAAAATTCTCCTTTAAGCTTTAAAGCATCCGAAGCATTATTCCATAAAGCCTGAAGACTACCTTTCCCAATTAAACTCTCATTCAATCTTAACTTATTAAACTGTAAATCAGAAGTAAAAATTAACTCCTCATTTTTTTTACTTATAGATGCTACCCCATCAACAATACCTTCTACAACCAATATTTTTTCAGGAATAAGTGGCTTAAAAGCAACCAAATTAAAATTCTTAAGCAATACATCTATTTGATTATCTGTATTTCGATCAATTTTACCATCAATTAAAATACTTTGAGACTCTGAATACACACTAAGCCCCTTAATGTCTAACAAATTAGTGTCAACTTTGATAACCCCGCCAGGCTTAACAGTCCAAAGAGTATCATTTACTGCTAAATAAGAATCAATAAAGCTACCAGTAACATTTTGGTACCCACTAAAAAAAGAAGTTATTATAAAATTTCCATGGTTTTGTATTTCATCATCATTATCCCAGCTAATTTCGGTTAACGCTGTATCTTTCTCTATAACTCCAGCAATATTAAAATTATCTATGTATATACTATCCGTTGGAGCTACTCTTGCAGCATCTACAACTAAGTCTAATATACTTTCTTTTGCTTTTGCATTGAAACTAATATAATTGATTTTAACTCCATTAGCATCTATATTAGGAGAGTTTCCATCAATAGTTAGCACATGTAATTTAGAATCATATTTCCCTTCAACATAAGTATTATCACTAAGCTCAATCCCTCTAAAGAATACCTTAGATAACATCGCACTATTATGCAACTCTATATTAAAAGTTAAATCATTAGAAAGGTTTGTTACCTCATGTTTCTTATCTATCTGAGATGGAATATACCTAACAAAAAAGTTATCAATATATCTTCCTATTTCACTAAAAGAGTATTTCCCACTAATATTGGCATCTAACAAATCAGACTTAACTTTAATTGTTCTATTACCATTATCAATTTTTGAATTAATTGCAATTTTTTTAATTTTTAAAGAGTCTAATTTATCATTGTATTTTGGGTTAGATATAAGAATATCCCCTACTAAATTATCGATATGATCTCCTACCAAATTAACCTCTATACCAGTTGAAAAACGGGTCTTAAGTTTCTTTCTACTTTTAACTAAATTAAGCTTCCCAAGTTTTGCATTTTTTATGTTAGATATAAAATGATACTCCGGAACTTTTTTAGACACATCAACTTTTCCATCAAAATCAAAAGATATATTTTCATCTTCTACAGCCATATAACCTGAGAAAATTTTATCCTTAAAGTTACCCTTCACATCTACGTTGTTATACTCATAATTCTTAACAACAACTTGATTTATTTTTCCATCAATATCTAAATCTAAGTCTTCTTTACTAAACCCTTTCCCATCAACACTAACATCCATTGTTATATCTCCTATATCTTTAGACATCTCAAAAAACCTCCCTAAATTAAAATGTGTAGTTTTTATACTCCCTTTATATTTAGAATTACCTTTATCTATCTTTAAAGCTAAATCTGTAGATATATTTCCTAATGCAGTTTTAACTTTTCCATAAGCTACAAAATCATGAAAAAAACCTGTAAAACTTCCTTTAAAACGTATTGCACCTAAGTGCCTAAAATTACTTGGGAGCTCAACTAACTTTCCACTATCAAAAGGAAACATAGGAAACTCTTCTACTTTTTCTTTAGAAGTGATTAGTTCCTTAATATCAACATGCATAAACATATCGTCTACATTTGGTAAACCAGAAATATCTGTTTTACCTTTAAAAAGAGTCCCATCATCTGTTTCAAAAGAAAATTTACGTGCTTTTAAATTATTAATCTTCCCTTTAATTTCTCCTTGAAAATTCACCCATTTTTTTAAACCTTTTAATGCAGGTGCGAAATAGGCAATATCTTTAAAACTAGCTTTAGTAGGGGTGAAAAAAGATTTAATCTTAACCTCATCATTAAAGTTTTTTAAACTAGCATAATCTTCCGTTAAAAAAGTGACATTTCCATATACTTTAGAATTAGGAGTGGTAATTTTTAAATTTTGTGCAATAATACCGGAAGGAGAAACATTTGCTTCAGCATAAAATTCATTCACAACAAAACCACTCTGTTCATTAAAGCTTAACTGTTTTATTGTACAATCAACCCCTTTAGGGATTAAATCGATTTTATTTATTAAGCCATTTACATTTGTTAAACCAATATGTTTATAATCAACCCCAAACGGTATTTTTCCAAAATGGTTATCATCATAATTAAATCTCACATTTTTTAACTCAACTTCATTTAAGGCAAATATCCAACTAGATTTTGTTTTCTTTTTAGGTTTAAAATGGTCAATTATAAACTGTAAGCTAGTAGTACTATCACCTTTATATTTTTTTAGATTAAAATAAGTGTCATGAAGAGTAGCTTTGTCAAGCTTTATCAATTTTTCATTTAAAGAAAATTGGTTTATTGAAACATCAATTTTTTTTGCAAAAAGTAAGGTGTCCTGATGTAAATCTTCAACATAAATATTATGGAGTGTAACATCATCAAACAGGTTAAGCTCAACTCTTTCAACAGTAATTTTTGTTTTTAATTTTTTTGATAAAGAACTAAGATAAGTGTTAGCAGCAAAAGTTTGAAATGAAGAATTATAAACCAATAAAGAAGCCAGCCCTGTTAAAATAAACAGAAACACTAGCAAGATGATTGATATTTTCTTTCTTTTTTTGATAACTTCGTTGCTTGCAATTTAACCTGTAAAAATACATTTAATGCAGCAAACGTCAACAATAATTTTAGGGATTGAATCGAGTTGTGATGACACAGCTGCAGCAGTTATTAAAAACGGCAAAATTCTTGCCAATGTTGTGGCTAATCAAGCTGTGCATGAACAATATGGCGGAGTAGTTCCTGAACTAGCTTCTAGAGCTCACCAACAAAACATTGTACCTGTAGTTGAAGCTGCATTAAAACAAGCTGATGTTAACAAAGAAGAACTCTCTGCAATTGCCTTTACCAACGGACCAGGTTTATTAGGATCACTATTAGTTGGTAGTAGCTTTGCTAAGGCTTTTGCAATGGGGTTAGACATTCCAATTATAGAAGTGAATCATATGCAAGGACATGTATTAGCTCACTTTATTGAAGAACATGATGGAACTAAAAATGCTCCTAACTTCCCTTTTTTATGTTTAACCGTAAGTGGCGGACATACCCAAATTGTAAAAATTGCTGACTACTTTAATTTTGAAGTAATTGGAGAAACTATTGATGATGCGGCTGGAGAAGCTTTTGATAAAGTTTCTAAAATGTTAGAGCTACCATATCCTGGCGGACCAATTTTAGATAAAAATGCACACCAAGGAAACCCTATATTTGAATTCCCTCACCCAAACGTAAAAGGCTTGAATTTTAGTTTTAGTGGCTTAAAAACTTCGGTGCTATATTTCTTAAAAAAAGAGATTGCTAAAAACGAAAAATTTAGAGAAGAGAATCTCAATGATATTTGTGCTTCTGTGCAAAAAACTAT
>JARGOE010000004.1 GCA_029210015.1 Vicingaceae bacterium | reverse complement strand
CTTATATTCTTCTTCTTTCTATTTTTAAAACTACCATTTACAAAGCTTGTAATTACTACTAAAACAATAAGAAGTGGAATTAATTTTACATGTAAGGGTATTGCAAATGATAGCAAATAAATACTATATAGGTTAACTTTATTTAAAATAGAAGTATACATTACCTTGTTAATGCTTCACTTTTTTTAGCTGGATTTTTATTTAAAATTAAAAAATCTAAAATACCCATAAAATAACCTGAACCATAACTAATGTGAAGTATAATAAAACTAGATACAATTTTAAAAGGATTAGATTTTAAACTAAAAGCAGCCATAAACGCAGCGATTAAATATATGCTGACTCCAGCCAAAAAGACATAGAATAAATAGGGGTGGAATAAAGATAAAATAGCCCCTGAAATTAAAAAGAGCACAAAAAATAAAGGTATTAATTGTCTTAAACTAGTAACAGCTTTATGTTTTTTACCCACGAAAACTTTCCAGTAACCATATTGGTAATATTGACGAAATAGTTTGTCAAAACTACCTCGAACATAATATTTGCTTTTAATTTTCTTGTTCAAGTATATTTTAAAACCATTTTTAATTATTCTATAATTAAATTCATCATCTTGGTTTCGTGTTAAACTTTCATCAAAGTAACCAATTTTCTCAAAAACTTCTTTTTTGTAAGCTCCAAAGGCAACAGTATCCACATACCCATCTTTAACACCAGTTCTAAAATGAGCATTTCCAACACCAAAAGAAGAAGACATTGATAGCCCAATAGTTTTAGAAGTATTGTTTTCGTATACATTTTCAATAATTCCACCAGTACAACCAATTTCATCATCAATTTCAAAAGTTTTTACATTTTCTGAAATAAAATTAGGATCAGCTTCTGCATGAGCACCCAATATTATTTTAATATCAGCATCCGAATTTTTTAATCCTAGGTTGAGTGCAAAAGGAGTAGTCTGTTTGGTGTTTTTTAGTAGGTGTACGGATGAGTTTTTAGAACTAATTGTTTTTACAATTTCAACCGTTTTATCTGTACTCAAACCATCACAAACATAAATTGTAATTAGCTCTTGGGGATAGGTGTTTTGCAATAAAGATATAACACACTTTTCAATGTATTGCTCTTCATTTTTACATGGTATTATTATGGAAACTGTTTTATTCAATTATTCTTTTGTAAAAATCAATTAGTTTAATTTCTTCATTTTTCCAATTATACTTTTGTTGAACTAATGTTTTTCCATTTTCTCCCATTTCTTTTGATAAGTCAGGATTATTCAACAAATTATTAATAGCAATACTTGTTGCTTTTGAATCTAAAGGGTCCACACATAAACCACAATTATTGGTTTCAATTATACTTTTCCATAATGGGAAATTTGAAGCTATAACAGGAATTCCTGCAGCCATATACTCAAACATTTTAACAGGTAAAGAATCCAAATAATTAACTGTAGGGTGTAAAGTTACAATTCCGATTTTTGATTTTTTATAAAGTTCTTTAACCTCATTTCTATTTAAAAAACCTTGTTCTTCTACTTTTTCCCATCCACCTAATTTGCTAGTTTCTTCCCTAAGATTTTCTTCTAAAAATTTTCCCGCAAGTAGTAACTTGCAGTCTAAATCAGAAATACTAGTTACAAGTTCTATAATTCCTCTAGTTTTTGTAATTCCTCCAACGTAACAGATATAGTCATCTGTTTTCTTTGAATAATCGTAATCAATTAATAACTCTTCAATAATAGGGAAGTTGTTAATATCAGTTGTGTTTGGGTTTACTTTAATAAAGCGGTCTTTAATAAAAGGGGTTGCAGTAATTACACCATCACATTTTTTAGCAATGTTGTTTTCATAAATTTCCATGAAAACGGATAAAATTTTTCTTAGAGGTTTCGAAATCCAGTGTTTGGATAACATTTGCCTTGGTAAATCTTCATGCGCATCATAAATAACTTTTTTGCCTTTCTTTTTAAGGTGTTTTACAATTTTAAGTAATTCAGGATCATGGATATGATAAATATCTGCATTAACAATTAAGGCATGCTTTAAAACATCGTTAACAGCTTTGGTCATCCTTTCTTTTCTAGTGATGTAGTTACTTTCAAAAGAAACAATGTTTACTTTGTTTTCTATTCTTGAATTAGTATTTGGTATCACTAATGAGACTTCAAATCCAGCTTTTGCCAAACTAACACATTCCTTATAAAAAATCCTTAAATCTCCATCTGGATGTGCAGAAGTTAAATGACATATTTTAGTGGTTTTTACCATTAACGAACAAAGATAAACTAATTAAAAATACCATAAGCTCAACGTTTAAATTTTGTACTTTTGAATTTATAGTTAATCCACTTTTATGCTTGACAGATTATCTCATGTAGTTCGTAATTACAAAAATTATTTCTATAAATTTTCATGGCAACTTGTCCTACATTATAAATTAAATGAGGCATACAAAAAAAGAGAATGGGAAAAATTTGATATGTTATTGCAAAAGAAAAATCCAAATTCTATTGTTTATAGATCTTGGTTTGCAATGAAACAAGCCTACTTTATGAAATTAAATGAACCCGAATTAGTTTGGAAAGATATTCATGAATTGGCTAGTAAGAAAAAACACTTTTTAGCATTATTTGCTTTTAGAAATTACATTTATGCCTTAATAGGGAATGGAAATATTAGTGAGTTAAAATTAGAAATAGAAAAGTTTGATACGCTTTATAAAACTTATTGTCCCTTAATATATTTGCCAGGAGTATGCGCAATGTTTGTTCACAAGAAAGAATATAAAGATTGTTTAGAATTATTAGATATATGGAGAGAAGGAGTAAAGGATGAAAATGTTAAAAAGGAATTTGTTTTAAAATCATATCCTTATTATGCTATTTGCAAGAGAGGAGTTTCTGGTAATTATTGTAATGATGACTTAAATGTTACGGAAGGGTTGTTGAACGAAATGAAAAACTTTTATCTTCCTGGATCTCCTGCAAAAGAAGTATTTGATGAGTGTCTTTTATGTTGGGATGAGATAAAAAAATCTCAAAATGAGCTTTTGATGGATATGAGATATGAGCCTTCTCAAACGGAAGCATTAAGGGCTAAAGTTAAAAATGCTGTGATTGAAAAAAAATCATTTATGTTGTTAAGGGTCGGTGATGGAGAAGCATATGCTGTTGCTGATTCTTCCAAAGAGCATCAAAAGCATTTAGAAGAAACTCTAGAGCAATTTTGGTGGGGTGTAAATTTAGATCCTGAGTTACGTAAGTCTATAATAAGTGATTTTAAAAATACTTTTTCGGATGCTGATGTTATTGGAATGCCTTATTCTATTCGCTTGTCCCAAATTTTGACAAAATTTATACCTGGTAGTTTAAATCATGCTGATATTAGATTAAAAGTATTATATCATGGTATGACTAAGTTTTTAAAAAATAATGAAATAAAATGTTCAGTTTGGACAGATGAATATTGTAATTATGCTTTTGTAGATGAAAAATATCTCTCAGAGATAATAGCGCTTTCAACTAATGTAGTTCTTGTAACTTGTTTTGATATTCCTGAAGGGAATATATTTAATAATGATAAAGTTAAAGTTGTACATAGTCCACCTGTTAAAAAAATATCTAAGGTGGATAATGTAGTTGATTTTGATAAATCTTTACCAGAGATAATCAATGATTTAAAAGTTGAAGTATCAGGACTAGTTAAAGAAGGTACGCTTGTCTTATTGTCTGCTGGTTTTGCAGGAAAACCAATTTTAAAGGTGGTTAAAGATAAGGGAGGAGTAGCGATAGATTTTGGATCTAGTATTGACCATATTATGGGGTATAGAACTAGGAATATGGAGCTGCATTCTTTGTTTAGTGATTAATTATTCATTCAAATAAGCATCAAGTACTTTATTGGTTTCATCCAACATCATAAACTTAGACTTATGTATCCATAGTACTTTGGTTGCATATTCTCTAATTGATTCTAAATTGTGACTAACAATAATTACTGTTCTAGTTTTATCTTCAATTAATTCCCTCATTTTGTTTTGGCTCTTTAGCTTAAACTCTTTATCTCCAACTCCTAAAACTTCATCAATTAACATAATTTCTTTGGTTAAATGAGCCGCAATAGAAAAACCTAACCTAGCTTTCATTCCCGAAGAGTAGTTTTTAACTGGTTGATTAATAAAGTCTCCTAATTCAGAAAATTCAATAATTTCAGAAATGTTTGCTCTAATTTCTTTTTCAGAAAACCCTAGCATAACACCATTTAAAAAAACATTTTCGTAACCAGATATTTCTGGTTTAAATCCTGTTCCTAATGACAAAAGTGCAGAAGGTGTTCCGTTAATTTTTATTTCTCCTTCATCTGGCCTGAAGATACCACCAACCACTTTTAAAAGGGTGCTTTTTCCTGAGCCATTTGCTCCAATTACCCCTAATATCTCTCCTCTACTTACTTGAAAAGTCACATTTCTTAAAGCCCAAAATCTTTTTTTGTTTTTCTTTTTTAGAAAATTTTTCAAGAAAGACTTAAAGCTACTTCTGCTTTTAGAAGCAGAAAAGTTAATACCTATATTTTTAGCGTCTATAATTAAACTCATATATTTTTCACTATAAATGAACGACTTTTAATTACCCATTTAAGGCCAATAAACACAAAAATTAATCCTTCAATTGCAAAAAGAATGAGGTACTCATTAGGTGCTTTTCCGTAAACTAAAACATTTTTATACGAATTAAACAATGATGCAAAAGGATTAACAACCATGTAGTAATTGATATATTTTTCAGGAATTAACGAAATTGCATAAAGTGCAGGTGAAAAGTAAAACCATAGTTTTAATACAAAGTTCATAATGTTTTGAAGGTCGGTAAAAAAAATTCCAGCAACCGAAAGAATTAAACTCACACCTAAAGTAAAAATTAATTGAACTATAATAATAAGTGGAAGCCAAAGTAAATGAATGCTGAAATTGGCATCGAAAATTAATAGTAAAGGTATTAAAGGAATAAAAGATGCTAAGAAAGTAATCATGCTTAATAGCACTTTGGAAATAGGAAAAATGGCTAACGGAACGTTAATAGATTGTATTAAGTTTCGATTAGAAATGTATGTTTTTAATGAGTTGGTAGAAGATTGTAAAAACCACCTCCATCCAATTAAGGCTGAAAATAATAAGATGGGAAATTGTGGACCTCCTCTTTGAAAAATAACACTAACCAGTATTACATAAACCAACATCATAAAAAGAGGGTCTAAAATCATCCACAGAAAACCTAAAACGGTCCCTTTATAATTCCCCTTCAACTCTGCACTAATCATGTACTTAATTAGTGCTCTGTTTTTGTAAATACTCTTTATCTCTTTTACTATTTCGCTCATTAGGGCTTTATAGAATCGTATGATTTATGTCGCAAATTTCGTGAATTCTTTCTTATTTAAAGAATTGAAGGATAAAAATATAGTTGATGTATATTTAAAAAAGAAACCAAGAGAGTTTTCATTTTTCTTGTAAGACATTGTCAATAATTTTTTGATAATCTACTTTAGTGTTGGATTGGTAACTATTAATAGTTTTAGTAAGTAGTGATGTTATAGTTGTATTAAATACTGAAGCGTTTTCTATAAAATGTGCCTTTCCTTCGGCAATAATTTCATTAAAAGAGTCTTTACCTCTTTGATCTAAAAGAATAGTTGGGATGTTAAAATGAGCAGCTTCTAAAGTACATCCTGAAAAGTTAGTAATGTGTACAATAGTTTTGTTTAAAATTTTAGGTAAAGGAAGGTTGGTAGCTTCTGTTAAGTTTACCTTTTTTTCAATATTATGATTTTTTAAAAAACTTTTTATTTCATCAAGGTATTCTAATTGTCGAGGATGTAAACGAAGCCACCATTCGAAATTTTCAGTAGTTTTTATATACTCAATTAAGTATTCAGGGAAGAGATGCTCAAGTTTTAGGTTTTGTAGAGAGTAAAGAATAATGTTTTTATTTGTTTTAGAATCATTTTGAAAGTAATCAACCCATGGGTTTCCACCAATAAGATTGCTATAATTTGAATTTGATCTTTCAATCCACTTATTCATTATCTCATAACTGTAATTGTCCCAATTCCAAAAAACTTTAGGTAAAGTGTTGAACCCTTCTATTGGATGTTTGGTCCAATTTGCATAAGCTAAGTGAATATCAGTTTGAGGGCCATGTTGAATTTCTATGGTTTTAATGTTTCTTTTATTTGCAACATAATTTAAAACCATTGCTGGGAAACTATAGTAACAAACAGTAAATACCACTTTAGGTTTAGTCCTGTCTAATATTTCTGTATAAATATCTTCAAAGTCTTTAAAGCGATTGATAAGCTTGTCAAGCTTGATATTATTAAATTCTTCTAGTTTGTCGCTAAGTATGTTTTCAGCTTTTAGAATGCTTAAAAAGTCATCATACCTAGGTAGGATTTTCTTCTTAGGAGCTGTTAAGCGAGTTCTTCTGTTGTCAGAAAAAAGGGTGTAATTAATGAGGTCGTATAAAAAGAAAACCCTGTTTTTTTTGTAGAACTTACCATCTTCATATAAATGTTTTAAAGAATGTTCAATTATGATTGACTTGTTGTTAATGCCATCCATGATTGGGTCAGCAAATTTATTGTGCGATTTACCGGTTAAGGTTGATCTATAAATGGAGGCAACACCAAAAATGTAGTCTACTTTTTTGAGTTTATTAAGCTTTAACTTGGCTTTATATTGTTTTGTTTTCCGATGTGTTTGTATCCGCTTTATTAAGTTGTTTGAGCTTGATTTGTTTTTGGGAGCTTCTTTTCTTTTATCTTTTGTATTTGATTTTTCGGTTAAGGAGAGTATTAGAAGGAATAATTTAATTCGAAGTATTGGCCAAACATGAACGTCTTCAATAATCCATTCGTTAACAGGTAATTCTTTTTCTATTTTAATAAAAAACTCCTTTATTTCATTCCTTGTTTTCATTAGGTATTTAAAGGATTACTGATTTAATTGTTTAGACTTTGAATATAAATTAAGTACTTCTTCCATCTTGTTATTTTTTGTTAAGATGCTTTCAACAAACTCTCTAAAAGCTCCTTCACCACCTTTTTTTACAGTAAGAATTGTAGCAAGTTTTTTAATATACTGAGGAGCATTATCTACAACACCTGCGGTTCCAACTTTTTGGAGCAACTCCATGTCATTAATGTCGTCACCTAAAAAAGCTACATCTTCCCAGTCAATACCTAATTCTAAAATCAGTTTCTCAGCAGTTTTAACCTTGTCTGAAATCCCCATAAAAAGATAATCTATTTTTAATTTTTCAGCTCTTCTTTTTACAATTTCAATATTTTCTCCAGTAATGATGCATACTGGAATATTTAACAATTTGCAGAATAATACTCCAGCACTATCACTTGTGTTAAACTTCTTTAGTTCTTCGCCTGAAGTAGAATAGAACATCCCTCCATCAGTCCATACGCCATCAATATCTGTTATAATTAGTTTAGGTAAGTTTTTCATTATTTATAAATTAAATATGACTGAATTCCAGAAAATTTGTTTCGTTTTATTTCAAACTGATTAGTTCCAAATACTTCTCTTAAAGCTTCTGTTTCGCCAGGAAAGCCTGGGTCACAAAGTTCATCAAATCCAAGGATAGATCCTTTAGTTAGGTATGGTTTGATGAGTTTTAGACATTCGACAGTTGGTTGATAGATGTCAAAATCAAAATATGCGAAAGCTATAATGGTTTCTGGGTGGTCATCTAAATATTGTTTTAGAGTTTGGATTGCGTCCCCTTTAATAACTGAATTTTTTTTGATGTGATTTAATGGGCATTCATTCTCGTGACATTTTAGAACTTTTTCTAGATAATCCTTATAGTTTTCTGACACATTAAATGCTCCAGTTTTATTATAATCTTGATTTCCATCTTTTTCTGATACACCTACAAAACCTTCAAACGTGTCAAATCCAATAATTTTTCTGGAGTGGTTGAATGGCTCATAAATACCCCTTAAATTATTTAGAGTTGTTAAGTTTTGGCCCCACCTTACTCCAAACTCCATTATTACCCCATGGACTTCGTTAATTTGAGCATAAATTTCATTAAAGAATAATATTTTGGAAAGCTCTTGACGTTTAAGAAATAAACCAACATTGTTTATTTTTTCGTCATCGAAAATGAGACTACCTTTAAAAAGTTTTCCCAATTCTGCCCTGTTGTTTTTTTCATTGCTAGAAGCAATTGTTTTTAAAACTGTTTTCATAGGATTAAATCTTTATAGATTATTTCGTTTTTAGGGATGTCTTTAGCTGCTTTTTTACCAATCAAAGACTTTCTCTCTGACCATTTATATCCATTACCAGGTGAGAGCATGTGTAGATCTTTCTCTTCAATAGTTTCACCTTCTAATATATTCCTTTTAGATGCAATACTTCTTTCAAGTTTTTCTCTTGCAGTTTTAACTTCAGGTTCAATAAAAATGCTTTCTTTTCCCATAGATAAATCAAGTAATCGGATATCTCTAACCATTCTATTTAGTCCATCTGGGCCTAAAGATCCTTTTTGATCTGTGCCTTTCATTCTTCTATCTAGGGTAACATGTTTTTCAATAATTTTTGCCCCCATAGCTACTGCAGCAACCGGTGTCGAAATTCCTATAGTGTGGTCTGAATAACCTATGGTATAATCAGGGTAATTGTTTTGTAAAAAATTGATTGAATTTAAGTTTACGTTTTTTGGTTCAGTTGGGTATTGAGAAACACAATGTAAAATGGAGATAATATTATGTTCCTTTGAAATAATGTTTAAACCTTCATCTAACTCTTTTTTACCTGCCATTCCTGTTGAAAGAATGATTGGTATTTTAGTTTCGGCTAAGGCTTTTAGTAATGGAAGATTAGTTAAATCTCGACTAGCCACCTTTAGATAATCTGGGGTAAATTTATTTAGAACACTTAAACACCCAATAGAGCATAAGGTTTCAATAAAATCTAATTTATGTGCTTTGGCATAGTTGTATATCTCAAAATGTTGGTCATCATTTAATTCCAAAAATTCACGATGCTCACCATAAGTATTTCCAAATGAGTTCGGGTTATTGTAGGGTTGATTCATTTGACTAGCTGATAATTCCTCATTCAAATCTCTTTTGGTCAGTTTTACTGCATCCATTCCCTTTAAATTTAAATGGAATAAATGTTCTTCGATGGGTCTAGAAATCCCATCAATTATTAGTTTAGCTATATCTACTGAACCATTATGATTCTGTCCAATTTCTCCAATAAGGTAAGTATCACTCATTTATTTACTGTTTTTTATTATTTGGGTATTCATTTGTGTTAAAGTAGACTTATTGTTGTCAATATATTCAATCAACTTAATAATATCATTATTAAATTTTTTATAGGATAAATATAAGTCTTTTAAAAGGTTAAAATCTTCCTGTGTATCAAGTGTAAATCTTAAATCTAATCTATTAAAAAAAATATTAGGAGTTGGAATTAACTTTATATTGAACTTTTCATTGGAATAGATAAAATTTGTAACATGCTCTAGATAAAGTGGGTTAGCAGTTAATCTAGCAACTTTTTTGAGGGTATTGGATGTAGTAGCTTCGGCAAATAAGCCGATATGGGACTTTATGGCAGGTGTTTTATTATCTATCGTATATGAAATGTAATCCAATTCATTATGATTTTCTATTTCTGATATAAGCTGATTTACATAATTGATTTGTAAAAAAGGATTGTCAGCACAAACTCTTATTATATTATCAATATTAAATTGTTCTGCAGCTTTTATGAAGCGATCTAAAACGTTGTTCTCATCACCTCTGAAGATGTTTATTTTATATTCGTTAGCAATATCTGCAATTTTATCGTCATTAGGGTTGGTTGTAGTAGCAAGAATTACTGGAGTATTTGAATGTTCAAGTAAATTTTCTAATAAAATTGATAAAATGTTTTTATCCTGATAAAAAGGTAAAATCATTTTTTCTGGAAGCCTTGTAGAACCTAAGCGAGCTTGAATTATTATTGCTGTTGACATTTATACAAATATATTTCTTTTAATGAAAAATAGTATAGCCTTTAAAATATTTTTTATTTTGTTGGTAGGTTTGTCATTAATACTTACATTTGCATCCGTTTTTAAAAGAATAATAAGATGAAAAAAGATATACATCCAGAAGAATACAGATTTGTAGTGTTTAAAGATATGAGTAATGATTACTCGTTTTTGAGTAAATCAGCAGCTAATACAACTGAAACAGTTAAGTGGGAAGATGGTAATGAATATCCCTTGATTAAATTAGAGATTTCTCACAAGTCTCATCCTTTTTACACTGGTAAAATGAACTTAGTTGATACGGCAGGAAGAATTGATAAATTCAAGAATCGTTACGCAAAGCATTCAAAAAAATAAAAAACACATAATATTTATTAAAAAAGTCTCGATATCTATCGGGACTTTTTTATTTTAGTACTATTCAAAATATAGTTGATAATGAATGTAATTTTTTTTGATGATAATAAGCGAGTAGATTTTCTACCATTGGTTTACACCAAGCCATTAGCAAAAATTCGAATAGGTATTTTAACTATTGAGGAAAAATGGCAACATTATTTTTCTCAACTAGATCAATCAATTTCAGTTTCTTATATAACAGAAGAATATTTAAGATCTAAATATCCTTTGAAAAATGAAAAAGAGAATGTTTTTATAAATACTCGTTTTCTACCTAACAAAAGATTAGTTGACTTTATAGTTAATCGTCTAATATCAGATGAAGCATTCTTTTATAAGAATAGATTGATTGCTGCAAAATGTACTATTGAGCAATTTCAAAAAAGTTCTTACTATATTAAAGATACTAATGAAAGTCTTGTTGGGATTGAGTTAGAATCGATAACTGATATTTTTTCTAAAAATAAAGAAGCATTAATCGATGATTTTGAATTGGTAACTTTTGGTAAGCAGTCACAAAAGATTTCTTCTACAAATACTATTTTTGGTGATCATATTTTTATTGAAGAAGGTGCGAAGGTAGAAGCTGCTATTTTAAATAGTACAGATGGTCCAATCTATATTGGTGAAAATGCTGAGGTAATGGAAGGAAGTATTGTGCGTGGAGGATTAGCTTTATGTGAAGGAGGTGTTCTAAAGTTAGGAACTAAAATTTATGGAGCAACAACAATAGGTAAATATTCTAAAGTTGGTGGAGAAGTGAATAATTCTGTTATTCAAGATTACTCTAATAAAGGACATGATGGATTTTTAGGAAACTCTGTGATTGGTGAATGGTGTAATTTAGGAGCGGATACTAATACCTCTAATTTGAAAAATAATTATGCTGAGGTAAAATTATGGTCTTATCAAAAAGAAAAATTTGAGAAAACAGGGCTTCAATTTTGTGGACTATTAATGGGAGACCACTCTAAATGTGGAATAAATACCATGTTTAATACTGGAACTGTTGTGGGGGTTTCTGCCAATATATTTGGTAGTGGTTTTCCTCGTAACTTTATACCGTCTTATAGCTGGGGTGGTTCAGCAGGTGTTAGTACTTATAAATTAGATAAGGTTTTTGAGGTTGCTGAAATTGTGATGAAACGTAGAGGCGTTAAACTTTCTGAGGCAGATAAAGAAATTTTAGCTGCCATATTTGAACAATCTGCAAAGTATCGCAAATAATACCGCCAAAATTTCAGTTATATTATATTGGCACGACACTTGAAAAAGAGTAGGTGCAACAGTTATTTATTCATTTAGGAATAATTACTGTCAATTTGACTTAATAAAGAGATATGAAAGATAGTTTTGATTTTGATAATTTAATGATAACGGAATCATTTGAAGATGATGCAGAGTTTATCCCATTATTATCACAAGATGATGAAGAACAGATAAATGCTGAAGATACTCCTGAGGAGCTACCATTACTTCCTTTAAGAAATACAGTCCTATTTCCAGGTGTAGTAATACCAATTACAGTTGGTAGAGATAAATCTATTAAACTTATTAAGGATGCTCATAAGGGTAATAAAACTTTAGGGGTTGTTTCACAAAAAAATGGAAATATTGAAGACCCTCAAGAAGGAGATTTAAATTCTGTTGGAACTGTTGCGTATATTCTTAAAATGTTAAGAATGCCTGATGGTAATACAACTGTAATTATTCAAGGAAAAAAAAGATTTAAGGTTAAAGAGATTACTCAAAAGGATCCTTATTTAAGAGCTAAAATAGAAGCGTTTGACCAACAAGAGAAACCTTCAGGAAAAAGTTTTAATGCATTAGTAAGTTCTATTAAAGATTTGGCTTCTCAGATTATAGAACAATCGCCAACAATACCAACTGAAGCTACATTTGCTATAAAAAATATTGAAAGCCCTACTTTCTTAATCAACTTCATTGCTTCTAATATGAAAGCTGATGTTGATACTAAACAAAGTCTTTTAGAAACACCTGAATTAATAGAAAGAGCAACTTCTTTGTTAGAGCATTTAACAAAAGAATTACAATTGTTAGAGCTTAAAAATGATATACAATCAAAGGTTAGAACTGATTTAGACCAACAACAAAGAGAGTATTTTTTAAATCAACAAATCAAACAAATTCAAGAAGAATTGGGAGGAGACCCTCAACAACAAGAGGTTGAAGATTTTAAAAAGAAAGCTAAGAAAAAGAAATGGCCAAAAGCTGTAGGAGAGCGTTTTGATAAAGAGCTGCAAAAGTTTCAACGATTAAACCCTCAAGCAGCAGAATATTCAGTTCAATTAAATTATTTAGAAACATTAATCGAATTACCTTGGGGAGAGTTAACCAAAGATAATTTTGATTTAAAAAGAGCTCAAAAAGTATTGGATAAAGATCATTTTGGGTTAGAAAAAGTGAAAGAAAGAATCATAGAATACTTGGCTGTACTGAAGTTGAAGGGTGATATGAAATCTCCTATTTTATGTTTGTATGGCCCTCCAGGTGTCGGAAAAACATCATTAGGAAAATCCGTAGCCGAAGCATTAGGAAGGAAATATGTTAGGATGTCGTTAGGTGGAGTTAGAGATGAAGCAGAAATTAGAGGCCATAGAAAAACTTATATTGGAGCAATGCCTGGCAGAGTTGTTCAAAACATTAAAAAAGCAAGTTCTTCAAATCCTGTTTTTGTTTTAGATGAGGTAGATAAGTTAGGTAATAGCCATCAAGGTGACCCATCTTCTGCTTTATTAGAGGTTTTAGATCCTGAACAAAATGAGACCTTTTACGATAATTTTTTAGAGTTAGATTACGATTTATCTAAAATCTTATTTATTGCAACAGCAAACTCTTTATCAACCATTCAGCCAGCTTTACGTGATAGAATGGAGATTATAGAAATTAATGGATATACAGTTGAAGAAAAGATTGAAATTGCGAATAAGCACTTGTTGCCTAAGTTGTTGAAAAACCATGGATTAAAAAAAACTCATTTAAAATTGTCTAAACCAGTTATTGAAAAAATAATTACTGACTATACAAGAGAATCAGGAGTTAGATTATTAGAGAAAAAAATTGCAAAAGTAGTTAGAAATAGAGCCAAGCAAGTGGTGATGGAAGAGGAGTTGTCGGAACAAATTACATTGGAAGATTTAACTAAAATTTTAGGACCAGGACACTCAAAAGATAAGTACCAAGGAAATGATGTAGCTGGTGTAGTTACAGGTTTAGCATGGACTTCTGTTGGAGGAGATATTTTATTTATAGAGAGTAGTTTAAGTAAAGGGAAAGGTAAGTTAACCTTGACGGGTAACTTAGGAGATGTAATGAAAGAATCTGCAGTAATAGCTTTAGCTTATTTAAAAGCTCATTCAGATATGATTGGTTTAAAACCGGAGATATTTGATAAATGGGATGTGCATATTCACGTGCCTGAAGGCGCTACTCCTAAGGATGGACCATCAGCAGGGATAACAATGTTGACTGCCTTAGCATCTGCATTTACACAGCGTAAAGTTAAAAGTAATATAGCCATGACTGGAGAAATTACCTTGCGTGGTAGAGTATTGGCAGTAGGAGGAATTAAAGAGAAGATTTTAGCTGCAAAAAGAGCTGAAATTAAAGAGATTATTTTATCAGTTGAAAACAAAAAAGACATAGAAGAAATTAATCCTAAATACCTGAAAGGATTGAAGTTTCATTATGTTGAAAGTATGATGGAAGTTATTGATTTAGCGTTAACTAACCAAAAGGTTAAGGATGCTATGAAGGTAGCTTAAATTCACTATCAACAACTGTTAATAATTTATGAAAAATTTAAAAAATCAGCCCTTCTAAAACGAGTACATTTGTTAACCTAATTAAAAAGATTACAAATGAAGTTTATCGTATCGAGTGAAGTTTTATTAAAGAAATTGCAGTTAATTGGAGGGGTATTAAATTCGAATAATACTTTGCCAATTCTAGATGATTTTTTATTTCAAATAAAAAAAGGTGAGTTAATTATAACAGCTTCTGATTTAGAAACTACAATGGTTACTCAAATTTCTATTGAAGCAAAAGAAGATGGAGTTATTGCTATTCCTGCAAGGTTGTTATTAGATACGTTAAAAACATTTCCTGATCAACCATTAACTTTTACTATTGATTCGGCTACTTTTGGAATTGAAATTTCTTCTGACTTTGGTAAATATAAATTAATAGGGCATGATGGCTCTGAGTTTCCAAAAACACCCAAATTAGAAAAGCCTTCTACTATCAGTGTTGATGGAGCAGTGTTGTCTAATGCTGTAAACAAAACATTATTTGCTACTGGCAACGATGAATTAAGACCGGTAATGTCAGGTGTGTATTTTGAAATCAATAATGATGATTTGACTTTTGTGGCAACAGATGCTCATAAATTAGTTAAATACACTAGAACAGATTTAAAAGCAGATAAAGCTTCGACTTTTATTCTTCCTAAGAAGCCTTTAACATTGTTGAAAGCTGTTTTGGGAAGTGTTGGTGAAGAAGTTTCTATAGAGTACAACGAAACAAATGCAATGTTTGTATTTGGCTCAACAAAAATGATTGCTCGTTTAATTGATGGGAAATATCCTAACTATGGAGCAGTAATACCTACAGAGAATCCAAATAAATTAACAATAAGTAGAACTTCATTGTTAAACTCAGTAAAAAGAGTTTCAATATTCTCAAACAAAACTACACACCAAGTAAGATTAAAAATGAGCGGGAGTGAATTACAAATTTCTGCAGAAGATTTAGATTTTGCTAATGAAGCAAATGAAAGATTAACTTGTGCTTATGAGGGTGAAGATATGGAAATTGGATTTAACTCAAGGTTTTTAGTTGAGATGTTATCTAATTTAGAATCTGAAGAAGTAAATATTGCAATGTCGGCACCAAATAGAGCTGGTATTTTAACTCCAGCCGAAAAATCGGATGAAGCTGAAGAAATACTGATGTTGGTAATGCCAGTAATGTTAAATAACTAAGAATAAAATTCTACAATATTAAAAGCTGTCATTCTGGTTTTATCTAAGAATAGACAGCTTTTTCATTTATAACAATATGAAATTATTAAAAGAATTATGTGCTGTTCATGCTCCATCTGGAGATGAATCTAATATGACAAATTTTTTATTAAAGTATATAGAAGAAACTAAAGCTAGTTGGAAATTTCAACCAAAAATAATTTTTGGAGACGGATTTCAAGACAATATTATTTTAGTTTTTGGGGAACCAAGAACTGCTATTTTCGCTCATATTGATTCTATAGGCTATACCGTTGGTTATGAAAATAATTTGATAAAAATTGGTGGTCCAGGAGCAAAAAAAGGAACTAAATTAGTTGGTGAAGATAGTAAAGGAAAGATAGTTGCAGAATTAAATGTTGAAGAGGATGAACATCAATTCTTGACTTACTCAGCAAAATTTAATAGAGAAATTGATAGGGCAACTACTATAACTTATCAGCCTGATTTTAGAGAAACAGAAGACTATATTCAGTGTTGTTATATGGATAATCGTTTAGGGGTATGGAATGCTTTAGAGGTTGCAAAAACATTAGAGAACGGAGCGATAGTTTTTTCAACATGGGAAGAGCATGGAGGAGGAAGTGTTGGATACTTAGCGAAATACTTATACGATACCTATAATTTAAAACAAGCTCTAATATCTGATATTACATGGGTTACAAAAGGAGTGCAACATGGAAAAGGCGTAGCTATTTCTATGAGAGATTCTGGAATACCAAGAAGAAGTTATCTTAATAGAATTTTAGGTTTTGCTAAAGAAAGTAAAATACCGTTTCAATTGGAAGTAGAAAGTGCTGGAGGAAGTGATGGGAATGCATTACAACGTTCACCTTTCCCATTTGATTGGTGTTTTATTGGAGCGCCTGAAGATAATGTTCATACACCAGATGAAAAAGTGCATAAAGTAGATATTAAAGCTATGGTAGAGATATATTCGCTTTTAATGAAAAAACTGTAATATTTAACTATTTGGCTAAGAAGTTTTTACTTAGATAAGTCTACTTTTTCTTTGCAACAGCAATAACTGATAGACCCATACTGTTAAAAATAATTTTATCAATTACTTTGAATAGTGGGACTAATTTGTTGTACAAGCCCATTTGACCTGAAGGAATAGTCTTTTTTCTTAGGATTGCACCAGTAAATATCCATCCTAATATTCCAATAAAATTAAAGTATTGTTTGTGTGTTATGGTATAATCTTTTTCTAAGAGTTCTGTTAAAGTTTTCTTAGTGTATCTTCGGTAATGCTCTAAAACGGTATCAAATCCATTATAAATGCCTTGGTAAGCAGGAACTAAGGTTACGAGAGTTCCATTATCCCTAAGTAACTTGCTGCAGTTTTTTACAGCTAAAGAATGATCTTTAATATGCTCTACAACATTTAAAGAAAAAATAGTGTCAAAAGAGTTTAGCAGGTGAGCATATTTTTTATCAAAATCTTCATCAGCAATATTTACGTTTATCACTTCAGCATTATACTCTTTAAAATTATTTCTTAGGGCATCACAGTAATTATCTCTAATATCACTTAAAGTAATATTTGCTCCGTTTTTTAGGAAAAAGTTAGAGATATTACCTATTCCACTTCCTATTTCTAAAATTTTACCAGAGCAATGAGGTTCAATGGTATCATACATCCACCTATTGAATTTATCTGCCGCTGAAATGGCATCTAAAGTCTCCATTCCCTCTTCATCTATTTCTTTAAATTGAAATTCTGACATAATTTATAAAAGAGACAAACTTAACTATAAATTGTAAAATAGACGTGTAATAAATGTACTGGATTAAAACGGCTATTTTTGTACTTTTACGACATTCAATTTTTTGTGAAAAAGTTTAGCATATATCATATAGTTGTTAGCCTATGTTTATTGGGTGCATTAGTTTTGTTTTCTATGAAATCATTTACTAATATTAATAATCATTTAGGGTGGGATGAATTAAATTATGAGACACTTTCAAGAAAAGGTGTTGCATATAATGCTTTTGAAAAAAATAGTTTAAACTTTATTGAGTTTTATAAAATTGGAAAAGCTAGAGCTGATAAAGATACCTTGTTGAATAGTCAATTAGTTCAACAATTTAATTACCCTGATGAAAACGAAAATCCATTTTATTTAAGGCACTACCATCCTCCATTAGCTAATTATTATTGGAGCTTATTTATAAATAAAGATGATATTATTCAAAATGATAAAAATCTGAGATATAGTAATATCTGTTTGGGATTTATAGCAATTTTAAGTTTGTTTCTGGCTTTGTTTATTTCGAAAAAAATCAATTTAACTACTTGTTTTTATGCTATTATTTTATCTAGTTTATTAGTGGTAAGTACAATCTTTAATTATTCTTTTGAGCGACTTAACTTTCATACAGTACAGTTTATTTGTTCATTAATTTTTTTAGGAACTTTAATGAGGTGGTATAATCTGCCTAATAAAAAAACAGCTTTTGCTTTAGGTTTGTCGGTAGCTCTAATGTTTGTTGCATTAGAAACGGCATTATTTGTAGTTTCTGGGGCAATTATTGGATTGATTTTCGTTAGAAAGTTAAAGCAGTTGTTAAAATCATTAATGGTTGTTTTTGTGGCTTTTCTTATAGGGATTTTGGCTCTTTGGCCTGGTGTTATAAAAACATTAGCACCCATTAAAACATGGATAATGCATTTTGCAAGAATCTTCTTGAAAGGAAATGACGAGTACGCTGGAATTAGTATGGGGCAAGCATGGCTTAATTTATTGAGTGATAATGTTTTTTTATTTTCAATATTAATAGTAGCTATTGTTGTTTTATTTTTCATTTCAAGAAAACTTTTAGAAGACAAAAGCTATAAGCTTCCATATATAGTTGCAGGGTTTTATTTAGTTACAATAACACCTTTTATTTTAAATAAAACATATGTTTTTCCGGTGGTAGGGCTATTTATTTTTGCAATAATTTACCATATCAGTCTTTTTAAAATAGATTTGAATAATTCAAAAATCAAATTAACTTCAGGGTTGTTAAGTTTTATGTTAATTTTAATTGTTGTTCTTGGTTATCTAAATTTAGATTTCAATTCTAAATTGTCTGATAATAAAAAATATAGAGAAGAGTTCAATAATGAAGTTACAGTTTTAAAAGAAAAACTTAAAGACAAAAAAAATATTATCGCTTTTAATGGTCAGGCTTTGCGCTACTATTTAAATAGACCTGATATTGTTGATATGCGAAAGAATACAATGGCTAATCCGGGTTATTATATTCGTAAAGAAGGATTGTACATTGATAAGATGGAAGAGATAAAAAACAATAAAATAGGAGCAATAATTTTTCCTAAAGAAAATATTAGTTACTACCCGGAAGAGAGAACAAAAATATTAGAAGATTATAATTATTTAAAAGTAGATTTAAAGTATTTCAGAATTTTCTTATCTCAGAAAAATAACGGATATTGAAAATTGAAATTAAATCAAAAATAACTTACCAATGATAGTCAATTTTTTCAAAAAGAATTTAACATATTTAGTCATATTTATAGTGTTTATTGCATTAGGAGCAATCTATTTTTTTCCTGCAATGCAAGGGTATTTTTTAATGCAAGGGGATACTTCTACATGGAGAGCTGTAGCTAAAGAGTTAATAGATTTTAGAACATTTTATGGAGAAGAAGCCATGTGGACAAACTCTATTTTTGGAGGAATGCCTGGCTACATTGTCAATGTTTTATATTTAAACGGGTTTACATGGATTGATAAATTATTTTCTTTAGGGCTCACTTTCCCTGTAGATGTTATGTTTATAGCAATGCTTTCTTTTTTCATACTTTCTAAATCATTAAAAGTAGAAACATATATCGCTATTTTAGGTGCCGTAGCTTATGCTTTTGTGTCTTATCACCTACTGATTATAGAGGCTGGGCATAATACTAAAATGCGTGCTTTAGCTTATTTGCCTGCTGTATTAGGTGCTTTTATAATGATGTATAAGAACAAGAAGTTATTGTTGCCAACAGCTCTATTGGCCTTTTTTATGGCTTTAGAACTTAAGGCAGGACATATACAAATGACTTATTATTTAGCTTTTATATTATTAGCTATTGGTATTTCTGAGTTGGTAAGATACATTAAGATAAAAGAATTAAAATCATTTTTTATTAGAACGGGGTTGATTGTTCTTGCTTGTACTTTTGCGCTCTTAGCAAATTTTACAGCTAATTATTACACCTATTCTTATGGAAAGGATACCATGAGGGGGTCGCCTGAACTTACTATTAATCCAGATGGGAGTAGTAAAAAAGCTAATTTATCATCGGGGTTGGATAGAGATTATATCGTACAATGGTGTTATGGCAAAGAAGAAACTTTAAATCTTCTTATACCAAATGCAAAGGGAGATAGTAGAAACTTAACAGGTGATTACTTTGATTTATTACGTGAAAAAAATCCAGCGCTTTACAATTATTCTGTAGATCAATATCAAAAATCGGGAGGTAAACTTTTTGGTGGATATTGGGGAGATCAACCATTTACTTCTGGAGCAAATTATATAGGAGCTATTATCATATTATTAGCAATAATGTATCTGATTTTTGTCAAATCTACTTTAAAGTGGGCTTTTGTTGGGGTAAGTGTTTTAGCTTTATTGTTAGCATGGGGTAAAAACTTAGGTGGTTCAGTTGAGGATATGTGGTTAACTAATTTCTTTATTGATAACGTACCTCTTTATAGTAAATTTAGAGCTGTAGCGTCTATCCTTATAGTATTAAATTTATTGCTGCCATTAATGGCTGTTTTATTTGTTAACCATGTATTTAAAAACTTAGAATGGGCAAAGCAAAATATTAAAAAGATAATGATTGGTGGAGGTTCAGTTGCAGCTTTTGTTTTAATATTAGCTTTAATGCCAAGTCTATTAGATTTTACTAGTGATATTGAAGATCAAACATTAAATCAACTTTATCAAACATATAACCAGGCACCTCAAGGTTTTAATCCTGCAGATGCAGAAGATTCTATAACTAGCTTTAGAATGGATGCATTTAGCTCTGATGCTTACAGATCATTAATGTTTATATTATTAGCACTGGTCATTTTGTATTTATGGATTACTGCCAAAATAAAGTTTAAATTTGCAATTATTGGACTTTCTGCTGCTGTATTAATTGATGTATGGATGGTTGATAAAAGGTATTTAAACAACGAAAAAAATCCAAAGAATAAAAGAGACTATCTTTCTTGGGAGAAAAAAACTGGGTATGAAAATACTCCAAATGCAAGCCAAGGGGATTACGATATTTATAATAAAGAAGCTGCTAAAAAACCACAAATAGAACAAGAAGCTCAGCAAAGAATTTCTGAAGCTAAAAAAGAAGATAGAAAGAATGGTCAGAAAATAGAAGAGAGCATGCGTTTTGCTACATTAAATTTAAATTCTAACTACCGAGTTATGAATTTAGATAATCCTTTTAATAGTGCTTCAGTTGCTTATTTTCATAAATCTACTGGAGGTTACCATGCTGCAAAAATGGCGCGGTACCAAGATTTGATTGATTTTTATATTTCTAAGGAAGTAAATATGCTTCAAACTCCTGAGCAGACCAAAGTCTTAAACATGCTTAACAATAAGTATTATTTATATCAGGGTAAATTGGTAATGGAAAACCCATATGCTTATGGGAATGCATGGTTTGTTAAAGATGTTAGTGTAGTGAATAATGCTGATGAAGAAATAACTACTTTAGGTAAAGTTGATCCAAAACAAACAGCTGTGGTAAGTAAAGATTTTGAAAGTGTTTTAACAAAAAAATCATTTGATGGAACAGGTACTATCATAATGACAGATTATAAGCCTAATCATATGCAGTATACTTCAAACTCAACAGCTGATCAGTTAGCTGTGTTTTCTGAAATGCATTATAAAGATGATTGGGTAGCTTATATTGATGGAAAGAAAGTATCTCATTTAAGAGCAAATTATGTGTTAAGATCTTTACCTATACCTGCAGGAGAACATAAAGTAGAATTTAAGTTTGAACCTACTATGTTAGGAATTGGAGATACTATTTCAATAATATCCTTTGCAATAATTATTCTTGCTATGGGTTATGGTATATATATTACTATAAAAAACCAAGAAGAATCTACTCTAGATGAAGCATAGTCGATGATATCAATAATTGTTTGCACATATAACAGAGATAAGTATTTACCTAAAATGCTTGAAAGTGCAGCTAAACAGAAATCTGCTAAAGAAGCTTTTGAGTTGATTTTAGTAAACAACAAATCAACAGATAGTACAGAGAAGATTTGTAGCGAATTTGGTGAGAACAATAATCATATTAATTATAGGTATTTTTTAGAAACTCAGCAAGGTTTATCTTTTGCTAGAAATAGAGGAGTAGCTGAAGCAAAAGGTAAATACATTGTTTTTATTGATGATGACGCTTTTTTGGATGAAAACTATGTTAAAGAATTAACTCAATATTTAAGTAGTACAACTGAACAATATATTGGTTTTGGTGGAAAGATTTTGCCTTTTTTAGAATGTGAACTGCCTAAGTGGATGTCTAAGTTTTTAGCTTCTTTGATGTCTATTATAGACATGGGGACAGAGATTACTAAATTCCAAGGAACCAAATATCCTATTGGAGCTAATATGGGGTTTTCTAAAGCTGTATTTGATGAAATAGGAGGCTTTAATACAGAGTTAGGTCGGATAGGCAAGTCAATGCTTGGGGGGGAGGAAAAAGACTTTTTTTTTAGAGTTAAAAACTTAAATGCTCCAATATATTACTTTCCAAAAATGTTGGTTCATCATGTAATACCTAAAGAAAGGTTGACCGAAGAGTTTGTTAAAAAGGCAGCAAATGGAATAGGAGTATCCGAAAAATTAAGAACAAAAAAAACAGGCGAATATTTTAAACGTTCATTAGCCGAAATCTATAAATGGGGAGGAACTTTTGGGTTGTTCGGTATTTATTTATTTAAAGGCCAGCCATCAAAAGGAGTTATGCTAGTTAAATTTAGATGGTGGATAAGTAAAGGCTTATGGGGATAGTTATCCGAAAAACTATATCAACCTCTATCATTAATTATTTAGGGGTAGCTTTAGGAGTTATAAATATTTTATGGCTTCAAACAGCAATTCTAGATGAGTTAGAAATAGGTATAATTAGTTACCTTTTTGATGTTGCTATATTACTTTTTCCATTTATTATGTTTGGGACAAGTGGCTTGCCTGCTAGATTTATACATGTTTTTAAAGAAGGAAAAGAACAAAACAGTTTTATTAGTTTACTTTTTATAGTGCCCTTAAGTGTATTAATACTTGTGAGTATATGTTTTGTTGTATTCAGAGATAATATAATTCAATTATTAGGAGATGATGCAATTAAGAACAAAGAGTATTTAATATATATAATTCCAATTATTTTTTGTTACATCTATCAATATTTGTTGGAGGCAATTTTAGCCACAAAATCATTAACTGTCTTCACTTCTTTTTTTAAAAATATTTATAGAAGATTATTTTTTATTGGACTCTTAATCTGTTATCATTTTAATATTCTTAGTTTTTATAATTTAATATTTTGGTTTGTTATAGCTCATTTTATTGAGATTCTCATTCTTTTTATATTTTTTAAGGCCAAGTATTCATTTAAGTTTTCCAAACCTAAAATGATAGCAACACCATCTCAGAAAAAAGAAATTTATCAGTATGCTTTATACTTAATTATTGGTGTTAGTGGAGTAGTTATGGTTGGAAAAATAGATTCTGTAATGATAAGTGGAATAACAGATGATTTTAGGCAACTAGGTATTTATACAATTGCTTTTTTCATTGCTACAGTAATTGAATTGCCTAAAAGAATTGTTCATCAATTAGCTTTTCCTATAATGTCAAAAAATGTATCAGAAAATAAACAAGACGAATTGAATGATATGTATCAACAAACTGGAATTAATATGGCAATAATTGGATTGTTTTTGTTTCTAATTATTTGGTATAACATTGATGAATTATTTTTGATAATTCCTAATGGAGATATTTATCAGGCTGGTAAATGGGCTGTCTTTTTTGTTGGAATTGCGAAAGTTTTAGATGTTATTTTTGGTACAACAGATTTGATAATTAATGCTACTAAACATTTTAAATGGAATGGTTTTTTGATTCCAATATTAATTACATTAACTTTTATAACAAACTACTTTTTAATAAGTGAGTATGGAATAGTTGGAGCAGCTATAGCAACCAGTATTACAATATTTATATATTCATTGATTAAATTCATCTTGGTTGTAGTTAAATTAAAAATGAATTTATTGTCTTTAAAACATTTTCCAATTGCTTTTGCCGCTTTAATTGTAATGGGGGTATTTTATATAAAGCCAGCAATTGCGTCTAATAATTTTATAGAAATAGCGATTAATAGTTTAATCATTACCTTTATTTTTATTGGAGGGAATTACTTATTTAAATCTTCTAAAGAAATGAATGATTTGATAGATAAGTTATGGAATAAAATTTTCAAAAAAGCATGAAAATAATAGCGTTATTGCCAATGAAAGGTAACTCTGAAAGAGTGCCAAATAAAAACTTAAAAGATTTTAATGGTAAACCATTGTTTCATCATGTGCTACAATCATTGCAAAATTGTAAATTAATTGATGAGGTGATTATCAATACTGATAGTGATAAAATAGCAGAATCAGCTTCGGTTTTTTCTAAAGTAAAAATACACCAAAGACCACAAGAAATTTGTGGAGACTTTGTTTCTATGAATGATGTTATTGCAAATGATTTAGATAATTCTGATGGTGATATTTATCTTCAAACTCATAGCACAAATCCTTTATTAAAAACTGATACACTATCTCAATCAATTGAGCAATTTAATAGCTCAACTTCAGACTCACTGTTTTCGGTTACTAAACTACAAACACGTTTGTATTGGAAAGATGGTAAGCCTGTTAACCATAACCCTGACGAATTAATCAGGACACAAGATTTACCACCTCTTTTTGAAGAGAATTCTAATATCTTTATCTTTACAAAAGAATCGTTTGTTAATGCAGGGAATAAGAGAATAGGGGTAAACCCAACAATGTTTGAAATCGATAAAATTGAAGCAATAGATATTGATGAGCCGCAAGATTTTATTTTAGCAGAGACTATTCAAAAACTTAACTTAGTGAAGTAATGAATTTAAAACAAAAAATAAGAAATAAGCAATTAACCTTAGGTAGTTGGGTAACAATCCCTAATCAAGCTGTAATTGAAATTATGGCAACCGCAGGTTTCGATTGGTTGACTATTGATATTGAGCATTCAGCTGTAAATATAGAAAGTGTTCAGAATTTAATAGGCTTTATCCAAGGCAAAGGAATAAAAGCATTTGTAAGAGTATACGGAAATGATGAAGTAATTATTAAACGTGTTTTAGATGCAGGAGCTGATGGAATTATTGTACCAATGATTAAATCTAAACAAGAGGCACAAGAACTAGTAAACCATGTTTATTATCCTCCATTAGGAAAAAGAGGAGTTGGATTATCAAGAGCTCAAGATTATGGACTTGGGTTTGATAAATACCAAGAAACCTTAAAGAATGATATTGTTGTAATTGCTCAAATAGAACATATTGATGCAATTACTAATTTAGAAGAAATACTTTCTGTTGAAGAAATAGATTCGACATTAATTGGTCCATATGACTTATCAGCTTCTATGAATAAACCTGGACAATATGATTTGCCAGAAGTAAAAGAAGCTATAGCAAAATATGACAAAATTTGTGATGCTTTAAATAAACCTAAAGGTGCGCATGTAATACAATCTGATTATAGTTTTACACAAGCAAAAATAGATTTAGGATATACTTTCTTAGCTTTTTCTTTAGATTTTTTCTTTTTAGGAGATAAAGCAAGAGAGCAAATGGCATTACTTAAAAAATAGACAAATATGAAAATTGCAGTTTTTGGTGGGACAGGTTTTTTAGGTAGCTATTTAGTTACTGAATTACTAGAGCGTGGATATGATGTGTTGGCATTAGATATTAATGAATCGGATCATATACCTACAGATAAATTTGTTAAAACAGATATTTTAGATGTTGCAAGTTTAAGACAACTTTTTGCTGAACATAAGTTTGATGTAGTTTATAATTTAGCTGGTTTTGCTAGTTTAGAGAAAGCTGTTGAAAATCCAGTTTCGGCTTTTCAGCTGAATGTGATGGGAAATTTAAATATTATAGATTTATGTGTAAAGCATGAGGTAAAACATTTTGTTTACGCTAGTAGTGCTTATGCAATGAGTCGTAAAGGCTCTTTTTATGGGTTATCTAAACTATCTTCTGAAAAAATTGTAGAGGAATACAAAGAGAAATACAATTTGGATTATACTATTTTGCGTTATGGCTCATTGTATAGTGAGAGAGATTTTGAGAATAACTATATCTTTAATTTGGTTAAAAATGCAATAAAATCTGGCGAGATTAATCATGCTGGAGATGGTGAAGAAGTAAGAGAGTACATTCATGCAGTTGATGCAGCTAAACTTTCAGCTGATGTTATAGAAAATGAAGAACATAAAAACAAGCATTTAGTGTTAACCGGTGTAGAACGAATTAAGCGAGGAGAGTTATTCAAAATGATTAATGAAATATTAGGAGATACTTTAACTATTAATCTCTCGGCAGATGGATATAAAAATCATTACAAGTACACTCCATATAGTTTTACTGCAAAAACTAGTCAAAAATTAACACCTAATCCTTATGTAGAAATGGGGCAGGGTTTATTAGCTTGTATCCAAGAAGCCAACGAAATTGTAAATAACAATGAGTAACACACTTTTTTTATCTTACCCATTAAATGATAAAGCCTTCGGCTACGGAAATGGAGATCGATTTAAAATTTCTCAAGTAAGAGATATGTGTTGTGGGGATACAAGTAATAATACAGTATTTGAAATGCCAACACATTATGGTACCCACTTAGATTTTCCTTACCATTTTTCTTCTGCTGGAAAAAAATCAACAGATTATTCAGCAACTGATTTTATTTATCATCAGGTTGGTATCATTGATGTTGAAGCAAAAAATGTAACAGATTACTTAATCAAAAATCAAGACCTTGAAATAGAGCATATAAACTCTAATGTAGAATTACTGTTCATAAAAACAGGTTTCTGCAATAAACGATACACAGATGAATATTGGGAGTTTGGTTTTGGATTTCATCCTGAAACAGCAAGCTATTTAAAACAACACTTTCCTAATCTAAAAGCTATTGCATTTGATTTAATTTCAATGAACTCATACCAGCAAAGAGAAACTGGAAGAGAAGCTCATAAACAATATTTAATTGAGAACGATATTTTAATAATTGAGGAGGTAGACTTAACTCAAGTAACATCGCAGACAAAATTTAAAGAAGTAATTGTTGCTCCACTTATGCTTGATAAGGCTGATGGTGCACCGGTAACTATAATTGCAAAAACAGCATGATAAAAGCTATATTTTACGATTTTGATGGAGTAATTAAAGAATCTACAGAGATCAAATCAAAAGCGTTTTACGATTTATATATCGAGTTTGGAGAAGAAATAGCTCAGCAAGTAGAACAATATCATATTGAACATGGCGGAATCTCTCGTTTCGAAAAAATTAGATATTGGCATAAAACACATTTAGGCATTAATATTACAGATAACGAACTTCAGTTGTGGGCTCAAAAATTTTCTGATTTAGTATTAAAAAAAGTAGTTGAAAGTCCTTATGTAAAAGGAGCTTTAAACACTATTCAAAAATTAGGTGATGAATATCAGCAATACATTATTACTGGGACACCCCAAAATGAGATTGAACAGATTTGTGATCAATTAGAAATAACTAGTTTGTTTAAACAGATTTGTGGTTCTCCTACAAATAAAATTAAATGGTGTAGTCAATTAATACCTGAAATCGGATTAAGTAACACAGAGATTGTTTTTATTGGAGATGCAACAACTGATTATGATGCGGCAATACATCATAATTTACATTTTGTATTACGTGAACATGAGGAAAATGAAGCACTTTTTGCAAATAAAAGCGTTATAAAAATTAAGGATTTACTAAGTTTGGAATCGGTAATAAAAAAAATCAATTAATGAGAGTAGCAGTAACATCACCTTCATTTTCTAATCATCCTGATTTAATTGCAAAAATGGCAGTTGAATTTCCTTATGCTAAGTTGAATAGTGATGGATTAAGATTTTCAAAAACAGAATTGGTAGAGTATTTAATAGGATTTGATGCTGCTATTGTTGGACTTGATCAAATTGATGATGAGGTGTTAACTCAATTACCAAATTTAAAAATTATTGCAAAATATGGTGTAGGGTTAAATAATATTGATTTAGAAGCTTGTAAAAAGCATGATGTAAGAATAGGGTGGACTGGTGGAGTGAATAGAATCTCAGTTGCAGAAATGGTAATGGGGAATGCACTTTCTTTATTACGTAATTTGTATCAAACTTCAAATCTGTTAAGTAATGGTAACTGGCAAAAAGATGGTGGAGAACAACTAACTGGTAAAACAGTAGGTATTATTGGAGTTGGTTTTATTGGAAAGGAATTGGTTAAAATGCTACAACCATTTAACTGTAAAATATTGGTTAACGATATTATTAATCAGGATGACTATTACAAAGAGAATGGTTTAATAGAAAGTTCTAAAGAGGATATTTTTAAGAATTGTGATGTAATAACTGTTCATACCCCTTTAACAGAAGATACAAAGCATATTTTAAATAAAAAGTCATTTGATATGATGAAACCAAATGCTATTATACTAAATACAGCAAGAGGAGGAATAGTTGAAGAGAATGATTTATATGATGCTTTATCTACTGGAAACATTAGAGCTGCGGCATTAGATGTTTATGAAGAAGAACCACCTACCAATTTAGAGTTATTAAAATTACCTAATCTTATATGTACTCCTCATATTGGTGGAAATGCTAAAGAAGCTGTTTTAGCTATGGGTATGAGTGCTATTGGTCATTTAATGTATTATAAAACACAGGGATAAGATATGTTGAAGAAAAAAATAAAAGAATTAGTTCCTAATAGCTTAATCGACCAACCAGGGAAAATGAGTCGAAGCAAATCTGAAATTGCTAAACTGAAGGATAAATTTAAAGGAGAGCGTTGTTTTATAGTTGGTAATGGCCCCTCTTTAAATAAAATTGATTTAAAGCTTTTAGAAAATGAGTATAGTTTTGCAGTAAATTCTATTTACTATAAAACAAGAGAAATGGGTTATAAGCCTAGTTTCTATGTAGTAGAAGATCCGCATGTGATAAACGATAATATTAATGAGATTAATGATTATCAATGTGATTACATGTTTTTTCCAGCTAAGTTTAAATCAAAATTCAAAAAAGGAGATAATCGCTATTTCTTAAATCTAGATTATTCATTTTATAATGATACTAGCCCTTATTATGAAACTCCAAGATTTTCTCAAGATTTATCTGAAGAAGCTTTTTGTGGTCAATCAGTAACCATTGTAAATTTACAATTAGCATATTATTTAGGGTTTTCTAAAGTTTATTTAATAGGTATGGATTTTAGTTACAATATACCAGATAGTGCTAAAGTAGATGGTAATGTTATAGAAAGTACTGAGGATGATGTTAACCATTTTCATCCGGATTACTTTGGGAAGGGTAAAAAATGGCACGATCCTAAACTTCATAATGTTTTAAAAAGCTATCGTTTGGCAAAACTAATGTTTGAATTGGACGACAGGGAGGTTATTAATGCTACTGTTGGTGGTAATTTAGATGTTTATAATAGAGTAGATTTTAATTCACTATTCAAATAACTAGAAGTGAAAAGGAAATTGAGTGAAATATTCTATTTCTTATTATCTCTAGTTATTAAACTAAGGTTAGTTTTTTATAAAATAAAAAATGCATCTAAACCTTCAGTTTTTGTATTTACAGATTCTCGTGGTTTTGATGTAACCAAACTAACCCATAAGTACAATGCTTTTTCGTGGTATACAAAGTACTTTGTTAAGAATTTTAAAACGGATGCTTATGTGTGTCCAGAAAGAACTACTACAGTTTATGATTTTTTAGACTATTATCACAATTCCCCTAAAAAATATCAATTTGTTATTGCTCATATTGGTGTAGTGGATTTTGCTCCAAGACCAATTTCTCAAAACATAGAAATTATTAAATCAAAAAAAAGTAAAATAATTCGCTTTTTTGGTGATGAGATTTATCAAAAATTGATTGATTTCAATGGGTATTCAGATGAATATAATGGAGAGAAAACAGCATCAACTGTACCTGAATTTATGGTAGAATTAATAGCTGAAGAATTTAATAAAATTGAAAATTTAATCTGGGTAAGTTGTAATGCAGTAGATTTAGAATGGGTAGGTAATTATAAGGCTAGGCCTGCTAATTCTGTAATGATTTATGAAAAGAGTAAACAAATGTTGAGTAATTTAAATACTCAGACAGTTGTTGATTTAACTTTGTTATCTAAGCCAGAAATTCATCAATATACCTGCGATAATGTGCATTTAACAAAAAAAGGAAGTAGATTTATCCTTGAAAATTTACTTACACTAATAGATAAACATTATAAATAGATGATTGAAAAGTATCATAAGGCGATAAAAGAAGCAGTTGAAAGTAAAGGTATAATTACCGATGATGAAGTGTTAACTGGGTTTTCAGGACATCGAATGGTTAGTTTATTACAAAATGTTTCTAAGGCAAGATTAGATGAAAACACATGTTATGTTGAGGTTGGAGTTTTTCAAGGATTAACTTTATTGTCAGTTGCTAGGGTCTTAGATAATGCGCAAGTTTATGGGATAGATAATTTTGCTTTTTTTGATAAAGCAGGAAAGAATTTATCAATCGTTAATGATAGAACTAAAAAGTTAAACCTTAACAATGTGAATATTGTTAATGAAGATTATGAAGATGCTTTAGAGAATTTAAAAAATCATATTGGAGATAAAAAGGTTGGAGTATATTTTATTGATGGACCACATGATTATAGAAGCCAATTAATGTGCTTAGAATTGATGAAACCTTTTTTAGCAGATAACGCAATTATTATTATAGACGATAGTAATTACAGGCATGTAAGACAGGCAAACAGAGATTTTTTGTATAATAATAAAGAGTTTAAATTGATGTTTCAATCTTATACCAAGTGCCACCCATTAAATTTGAATGATACTGATAGAAAAGAGGCTGAAAAAGATTTTTGGGATGGAGTAAATGTTATTGTAAAAGACACAGATAAGAAGTTAAAAGAAGCTTACCCTCCAACATATAGAAACAGAAAGTTATATGAAATTGAGCATGAACTCCATGCGTCCAAACATCCTGATACATTAGTTTACTTTTTGCCAATAGCTAATAATTTAGGAGGATTAGTTAAGAAAATGTCTAAAAAATCGTTTTCAGAAGCAGGAAAATTTACGGCTATGAACACTTATAGCGAAAGCCTACCAAAAAACGATTTTAACGAATCTTTAAAGTAATTAATGAAAACACCTTGGTATAAAATTTTAGGACCAGGGTTATTGTATGCAGGAGCTGCAATAGGCGTTTCTCATTTAGTGCAATCTACTAGAGCAGGTGCAGATTTTGGTTACGGGCTGGTTTGGGCAATACTTTTAGCTAATATCTTAAAATATCCTTTTTTTGAATTTGGTCCAAGATACGCAGCAAGTACAGGTAAAAGCTTATTGTATGGTTATAAATCTATAGGCAATTGGGCATTATATCTATTTCTTGTATTAACTTTTTTAAGTATGTTCATTATCCAATCTGCAGTTACTGTGGTTACAGCTGGGTTGGCATCAGAAATATCAGGATTTACTATTGAGCCATGGGTAATGTCGAGTATTCTTTTGGCAATTTGTACTTCTATTTTATTGATAGGGAAATACAGTATTTTAGATAAAACTATTAAACTAATCATATTTACACTTTCAGTTAGTACAATCATAGCATTAATAGCAGCTTTTACAGGCAATAATGAGCAATATCAAGAATATATGGTTTCGTTCACTTTTTCTGAAAAAAGTCATGTGTTGTTTATAATTGCTCTAATGGGATGGATGCCTGCGCCATTAGATATATCGGTTTGGCATTCCTTATGGACTGCAGAAAGAAATAATCATGAAAAGAGTAAACTAAAATCTGCCTTGCTTGATTTTAAAATTGGCTATTGGGGAACCTTAGTGTTAGCACTTTGTTTTGTGTCATTAGGTTCATTGACTATATATGGTTCTGGTTTAGAGTTACAAAATGGAGGAGGTGCTTTTGCTAAGCAATTAATAGCCATTTACACTAATAATATTGGAAGCTGGGCTTATGTAATTATAGCCATTGCAGCATTTACAACTATGCTAAGTACTACATTAACTTGTTTAGATGCTTCTCCTAGAGTTTTGGCTGAAGGGACTAGTTTGGTTGTAGGAAGCACTAAAGACAATAGAAAGATTTATTTTTTCTGGATAGGATTATTGTTAGTTGGAACAGTAATTATTTTAGCATTTTACCTAACCAACATGAAAGATTTAGTAGATTTTGCTACAACCGTTGCGTTTCTTTCTTCTCCAATAATTGCAATTTTAAACTTTTTGGTAATTAACGGAAAAACAATGCCTGCTGAAAATAAACCAGGTCTGTTATTAAAGGTTGTTAGCTGGCTGGGTATCCTTTACTTTATTGGGTTTAGTATTTATTTTGTTGTGATTTCTAATTAAGATTATTCACATTCTTATGTTTAAGAAATAAAGTCCCTTATTACTTATAGTAATACGGACTTTTTACCTTTATATAACTTTTTGGTATTAAATTGGCAGTATTGGCTAAGCTATTGTATTATTAATACTATCTTAGCTTTAATAATTCGTTTATATAGATGATAAAAAATGTTGTTATAACAATCTTCTTTTATAGTTCGGTACTATGCTCTTATGCTCAAGATGTAGGCGCAGCAGACAAACATTTAAAAGAAGGAGATTACAATACAGCTATATCTATATACAATCACGCATTTTCTTCTGATAGTTTAAACAAAGAGCTTAATTTTAAAATGGGCGTTTGTAACTTTTATTTAAAAGATTACGATAAGGCAGAAGCTCATTTATTAAAATCTAGTAGTGCAGTTAGTATAGAGTTGTTTAGGTATAAGGCAGCAATTGCGTTTGCAAAAATGAAATTTAAAAAAGCAATTAATTTTTACAATGCATACAAACTAATAGCTGGTAAAAAGGAATTGACAAATGAGCAAATATCAAGAGAAGTAGAAAAGGTAAAATATGCTCAAATAGCAATAGGTAATAAACGAGATGTTTTGTTGCAAAATTTTAAAGTAAGTACAGCTAAAACTGAAGCTACACCTCAAATAATTGCCGATGAATCAATGTTGTATTATGCAGTTGATGGGCAAATCTACAGCATTGCTAAAGCACAAAATTCGTTTGATACTCCAAAGCTTTTAAATAAAGGAATTAACACATCAAAAAATGAAAGAATTGGTGGAGTTTCTTCTGATGGACAAACTATGTATTTAATACGTAATGGAGATATTTATGAATCTAAGATGGGATTAGATGATTGGGAAGAACCTTTAAAAATGGGAGACAATGTTAATTCTGATTATAACGAATCGGGAGTAACAATAAGTATAGATAATAAATTGATGTTTTTTGTAAGTGATAAACCAGGAGGCTATGGAGGCAAAGATTTATATAAAGTATTAAGATTACCTAATGGTAAATGGAGTAGAGCTTTAAATATGGGGCCCATTGTAAATAGTGATGAGGATGAAGAAGCACCATTTATACATTCGGATAAGAAAACACTTTATTTTAGTTCTAAAGGACATCAAAATATGGGGGGATTTGATGTTTTTAAAACAAATTTAGAAAGTGGGATATGGAGTGAACCAGAAAACTTAAAGTACCCTATTAACTCTGTTGATGATGACATGTATTATTCTTTAGTAGCATCGGGTAAAGTAGCTTATTTATCTACCTGCAGACCTGACGGTAAAGGTGGTACTGATATTTACAAAGTAGTTGTTAAAGATGAGTTTGCTCAATTTCATGTGCTAAAGGCAATTATAAATAAGGATAAACCCATTGCTGCAAAAATTACTTTGATTGATAGTGAATCTAAAAAGGTGCATGGTATTTATAAAGCTAATAGTAATACAGGTAAATTTATTATGTTAGTTGATCCTGAAAAAAGCTATAGTATTATTATAGAAGCTAATGATTTTCAATCTTACACAGCAGATTTAAAATTTGATGTGAATAGCACTGATAGAATAAACTATCAGCTAGAGAAAAAGTAAATTAATTTATCTTTTACCGTAAATGTTGTATTGGGAAAGGTGATTCCATATTAAATCTCCAGTATTGTTTCCTTGATAGCTCATGTTAAACCAATCATGTCCACCACCAATTACTTTGTAATGTTCTACTGTAACACTACTATCGCCATTGGCATAAACATGATGTTCTATTGTAGTACCATTATCGTTATATGAATCAATGCTAGGTGAGCCATCAGTATTATTAAAAGTTGTCCAATAGTTTAAAGCAAAAGCTACCGAGTTGAAAGATGAATTCCCATTATATGAAAGTACATCATCAGAAGTACCATGGATGGATAATATTGCTGTAGGGTTAGTTGGTGAGCAGTCATTGTCTAACATACAACCTGAAACAGAACAAGCCCCTGCAATTAAATTATTTTTATAGCAAGCTAGAGCATATGCGAGCATACCACCATTAGAGTATCCACAAGCATAAATTCTTTCATTATCAATGTTATACGAAGAATTCAGTTTGGTTATTAATGCTTCAATAAATCCAAAATCATCTGCATTACTTTTATTGTCTGGTCCTGGTAAACTTGCATTCCAATGTGAGTCACCGTTTAAACATGAACCTTGTGGATAAATCAAAATAAAATTTTGAGCATCGGCTTGAGGTCGCATATTTGCATAAGACATATATTCTGATGCTAAACCACCAAAGCCATGAAAATTAAAAACCAAAGGAACTGCAGTATTACCGTCATACGATCTAGGCACATAAACAATATACTCTCTTGTTAATCCATCATGAGAAATAGTTTGTGCGTTTTGGTTAGAGATACAAGAATTATTGTCTTTAGGATTATCCTTTTCTTTGCTACATGCAATAAATGATAAAAAAACAATATAAAAAAACAGTCTTTTCATGTTTGTAGAATTTTATGTAAAAATATGGTTTTTATAATTCTTTAGCCTTATTCCAATACACATCCATTTCTGTTAAGCTTAGTTCACTTAATGTTTTACCTTCCTTTTTTGTTTCGGTTTCCATGTATCGGAATCGCTTTATAAATTTTTTATTAGTCTTTTCTAAAGCATCTTCAGGGTTTAAATCTAAAAACCTACCGTAGTTAATTAAAGAGAACAACACATCGCCAAACTCATCTTCCATTTTATTACTTTTGGCTAAAGCTTCTACTTTAAACTCCTCAATTTCTTCTTCTACTTTTTCCCACACTTGCTCTTTGTTATCCCAATCAAAACCTATACCTCTAGCTTTATCTTGTATTCTAACTGCTTTTACCAATGCAGGCAAACTATTTGGCACACCTTCTAAAACAGATTTTTTTCCTTCTTTTAATTTTAGTTTTTCCCAATTGGCTTTTACTTCTTCTTCATCTGCAACTTCTACATCTCCATAAATATGTGGGTGTCTGTGTATCAACTTATCGCAAATACCATTTAATACATCTGTTATATCAAAAGTGTTGGTTTCTGAGCCAATTTTGGCGTAAAATACTAAGTGTAACATAATATCACCCAACTCTTTTTTTACCTCTTCTAAGTCATTATCTAAAATAGCATCGGTAAGCTCATAAGTTTCTTCAATAGTTAAATGCCTTAAGCTTTGCATGGTTTGTTTTTTGTCCCAAGGGCACTTTTCCCTTAGGTCATCCATAATGTTTAATAATCGTTCAAACGCTGCTAGTTTTTCCTTCATTATAAAAGAGTATTTTTGACTAAATAAATTTTTCAAGATAAAATTACTGCTTAAATACTGTTTATTAATTTGCTTTTGCTTGCTAATTATCAAAGGTTTTGCACAAGAGCTTGAGCCAAAGTTTGGTATAAAAGAAACGCATCATTTTGGTGCAATTTTACCACACCGACAAATTGTAAATGAAGTAGTAGAAGGGCATACCTATGCTGCAGAAATATCTTTTTACAAACAAACCACCGGAAAAAAGGATTGGCAACAAACCTATGATTACCCTAGGGTAGGTATCTCTGGTTTGTTTATGAATTTAGGTAACCCTAAAGAATTAGGCAATGCTTTGGGTGTTTTCTCTTTTGTAGAATTATCATTAAATCAAAGAAAAATAAATTGGCGGTTAAAAATGGGCTATGGCTTGGGATATATTACTAAACCTTTTGATGTAGCTACAAATTATAAGAACATAGTAATTGGTTCACCAATTAATGCTTTAGTTTATTTAAACATGGGTTGGGATGCTAATTTGAGTAATAGTTTTAGTGCTTCTGCTGGTTTGTCACTTATTCATTTCTCGAATGGTTCTTTTGCTCGTCCTAATTTAGGAATAAACATAGCATCATTAAACTTGGGTTTAAAATATAGATTTGGAGAAACTGAAGAAAAAATAGTTTCTGATATTCCTGACAGAGATAAGGCATGGAAAAAGAAAGCAATGGTTGGTTTTGGAGTTAAAGAAATACCTCCAGTTAAAGGACCTAAGTATTTTGTAAATAGTTATTCGTTTAACATGATTAAACAAGGTAAATCAAAAAGTTCTTTTGGTTTTGGTGCTGATTTATTTTACAATTCATCTTTAAGAGATTTAATAAGAACTAAAGAAGAAGCTTATGAAGGAACTAGCTTAGACAACTACAGAGTTGGTTTAGTGGGTATTTATAGCTTAGATTTTGGAGGCATATCATTACTAGTAGAAATGGGAGGGTATTTATTAACTCAACATAAAGAGCAAGGTTATATTTATCATAGGGTTGCTACTAGGTATCAAGTTAGCGATAAAATATTTTTGAATTTAGGCTTAAAAACACATTTTGCAGTTGCTGATTTTGTTGAGTTTGGAATTGGTTATAATATAGTTAAATGAGGTTGCTAAAAACATATTACTTCTTTAACTTATTGATAATTATATCAATAATTGCATCATCATGTGGTAAAGAGTCTAGCTGTTTTAAGGGTAGTGGGAATGATATAACTGAGTTTAGAAATATTACAGAAGAGGTAACTAAAATAGTTTTAGAAGATAACATTGATTTAATTATTACCCAAGGTAATATTGCTAGCCTTAAAATTGAAGCAGGAGAGAATATTCTTCCGTATATCAATACCGATATTTCTGATAACGAGTTAAAAATTAGTAGCGATAATAAATGTGGATTTTTAAGAAATTATAAACGTGCTATAACGGCTTATCTTACTTTACCTAATGTAATGGAAGTCTATTATGTTGGACAAGGAACTGTTTTGAGTAATAATACTATTACAGGTTCTAATTTCCTTTTTGAGACAAGGAATGGTACAGGAAGTGTTAATTTAAAAGTTAATGTTACTGATTTGTCTGTATTGCTTCATACTGGCCCATCAGATATAACAATTTCAGGTAATAGTAATTCAGCTTATTACTATTCTGGAGGGTTAGGCTGGATGTACTTTAATAATTTAATAGCAAATAATGTACATGTAAATAATGGTGGCTCTGGTGACATTGTTTTAAACGCTACCAATAAACTGTTGGTTGAACTTACATCAACTGGAAATATAGATTATTATGGTGAGCCAGCAATCACATTGAGCAATACATCTGGCAAAGGAAAACTTAGAAAGCGGTAAACTATTTATCTCCTAGTAAATCATCTTTTAAATCATCATCGGCTGGTTTATCTCCTAACCAAATAGCAAACAATGCTTTTTTAAATTCATAACCTTCAATTATAGGTTGAATTTTACCATTTTTAAAAACAACAACTCCTTTACTTGGTATATAAATAATGTCGTAGATGTCTCCATCTTCTATTTCACTCTCTGCAAAAAATGACTTGAATTTATCAATTTTCACTCTCATTTCTTTAGTTGGTTTTCCTAAGGAATTTTTAAAACCATCTTCAACAGCATCACTCATTTTTTTGCTGGTAATAAGTGAAGAAACTATTTGAATTTTTATAGCACAATGTTCTTTGCTATCAATAATGTTTTGAGCATTAGTGGTTTTAGTTTTTACAAATAAACCACAAACGTATAAATCAATCCACATTTTTTCTCTAACCCCAGCACCGTTTAATTGAAGAACAGTTTTACCTACCATCATTTTTTTAGGTATAGTAACATCTCCAAAAGTTTTTTGAGAATACACATTTGGTATTGATATTAGAATGATTGTTAAAATAAAAAGTAGTTTCTTCATAACAGTTATTTTTTTATTTGTTTAGTTGATTTTGCATGTTTGATACTTGCATTTAATTCAAAACCTATTAAAAGTACTAATGAATTAAAATAAAGCCAAAGCATAATAACAATAAGCGTTCCAATTGAGCCATATACTTTATTGTATGAAGCAAAATGATTAACGTAATAAGCAAATCCACTAGATAATAATATGCTTAATAATGTTGCCAATGTGGAACCTGCTGAAACGAATCTAAATTTATCGTTTTTAATGTTCCCAAAATAATAAAGAGATGATATTCCTAAAAAGAATAGTGCTAGAATAACTATGTATTTAACCACATTTAATAAGAAGATAACACCACCTCCATGTAAAAAGCCATGAGACACTAGATAATCAATTATCATTTCACTAAAAATTACTAAGCCAATAGCAATAATCATTAATAATGTTAAAATAATTAAAAGTAAAAATGACCTCAGGTAAGATTGTATAAAGCTTCCTTTTTTTACAGCGTGATATGAGCTGTTAAAAGCTGTTATCATCGAATTAACACCATTGCTAGCCAAATAAAAAGCAAATATAAAACCAAAAGATAGTAGTGTATTGTGTTTTTTATTAACTAAATCATTAATGGTTTCCTTAGCCATATCATAACTATCACCAGGCAAAACCTGTTCTAATAAATTCAATAACTCAGAATGAAAGTTATCTACTGGGATATAGGGGATAATTGAAACTAAAAATATAATAAAAGGGAAAAGAGCTAAGAAAAAACGAAAAGCAAGTGATGATGCTCTTGTAGTTAAAGAGTTTAGCATTATTCCTTTAATAAAAAACTCTAAAACATCGTATAAAGGTATTCCGTCAAAACCTGGTATAACTATTCTTTTACTCAAGTTTAATGGTGCTTGAACAAGCTTTGAACCAACTAATATTTTAAGGTATTTATTCAATTAAATTGCTTTCAAGCTTAAATCTAAACTTTTTATTTGATGCGTTAAAGCACCCACAGAAATATAATCAACTCCACATTCGGCATAGTTCCTAATAGTTTTATCAGTAATACCACCAGATGCTTCTGTTTCGTATTTATCACCAATCAATTTTACAGCTGTTCTAATATCATCATAACTAAAGTTGTCTAACATAATTCTATGAACACCACCTACAGATAATATTTCATTTAATTCAGCTAAATCTCTTGCTTCAATTTCAATTTTTAAATCTTTGTTTTTTGATTTTAAATATTTTTGTGTTGAGCTAATAGCTGCAGCAATTCCGCCAGCATAATCAATGTGATTATCTTTAATCATTACCATATCATACAATCCCATTCTATGGTTGTAACCACCACCAATCTTAACAGCTAATTTTTCAATTTCACGTAATCCAGGTGTTGTTTTTCTTGTGTCTAATACTTTAGTATTTGTTCCTTTAAGTAAATTAACGTAATAGTTGGTGTTGGTTGCTATTCCGCTCATACGTTGCATAAAATTTAATGCTAAGCGTTCTGCTTGTAATATAGATTGACTTGAACCTTCTACGGTAAATGCAATATCTCCAACTTTAATTGCGTCACCATCATTTAAAAATTGGTCAAAAAGTATTTCTGAATCTATTTTTTGAAAAATTTTTTTCGCTATATCAACTCCCGCTAATACACCATCTTCTTTTACCAATAAGTGAGCTTTTCCTTTTGCTTCTTTTGGAATACATGATAGGGATGTGTGATCTCCATCGCCAATGTCTTCTTTAATGGCAATGTTTATTAAATCATCAATATAACTCATACTTTTTGTTAATTTTTAACAAAGATAAGCATATCAAAAAAAGGAAAACGATAATTATTCGTCAGATTCTATTTTAAGTTCTAAAACGGTGGTTTTACTGTCTTTATCAGTATAAAGAATGTAAACTCTAAACTTTTTTGAAGCAGTAATTAGATTGCCAATAGAGTAATGCGAGTTGTTTTTAGAATCTCCATTATGAAGAACTTTGAAATCTGTTGGTTTATTTTTTAAAAAGAATGTTTTTAAAATTAATTGAGCTTGCATTTTACTATAAACTCCTTCGTCATCAGGCGTACTTAAATCTACCGATTTACCAAAAAAAGTAGCCACCTTTTGTGAGTTACCACTTTTAAGAGCATTGGTTAAATCGTTAGAAATTGACGGACTTCCAAAAAGAAATGCGAAAACAAAAAAGAGATTTAATAAAATACTATTCATTATTTAATTTTTGCGTCAGTATTACAAACATCACGCCAAGTAAATTTGAAAATTGTTAGTTAATTATAAGTCAAAAATAATAATTTTTAACTTAGCCTAATGAAGATTAAGCTAATTGCTATAGGAAAGACTGATGAATCATACCTAAAAGAGGGTATAGACAAGTACTTAAAACGTTTGAAACACTATGCCTCTTTTGAGTTGATTATTATAAATGATGTTAAAGTAGGAAAAAAGACTAATGTGATTTTGCAAAAAGAGTTAGAAGAAAAGGAAATATTATCAAAAGTAAATACGAATGATTATTTGATATTGTTAGATGAAAAAGGGGAGGAGTATAATTCTGTTGGGTTTTCAAAATTTTTGCAAAAAAGAATGAATTCTGGTAATGATATAGTGTTTGTAATTGGTGGACCTTTTGGGTTCTCGGAACTTATGTATGAAAGAGCAATTGCAAAGGTTGGTTTATCTAAATTAACATTCTCTCATCAAATGGTAAGGCTTTTTTTTGTAGAGCAACTATACAGAGCATTCACCATTTTAAAAGGAGAAAAATATCATAATCAATAAGAGGTTAAATTTGCTTAAAATTGCATATAAATTAAAGAAATGAGTAAAGTAGCATTAATTACAGGAGTAACCGGACAAGATGGAGCTTATTTAGCTGAATTGTTGTTGGAGAAAGGATATGAAGTTCATGGGATTAAAAGAAGAAGTTCTTTGTTCAATACTGATAGAATAGATCATTTATATCAAGATTTACATGAAAATGATGTGAAGTTTAAATTGCATTATGGTGATATGACCGATTCTACCAATTTAATTAGAATAGTTCAAGAAGTTCAACCTGATGAAATATACAATTTAGCTGCAATGTCTCATGTTCAAGTTTCTTTCGAAACTCCAGAATATACAGCTAATGCTGATGCTACTGGAGCTTTACGTTTGTTAGAGGCGATTAGAATTTTAGGATTAGAAAAGAAAACTCGTTTTTATCAAGCATCTACTTCAGAGCTTTATGGTAAAGTAATGGAAGTTCCACAATCGGAAACTACTCCATTTTATCCAAGAAGCCCTTACGCTGTAGCTAAATTATATGCCTTTTGGATTGTGAAAAATTATCGTGAAGCTTACGATATGTATGCTTGTAATGGTATTTTATTTAATCATGAAAGTCCATTACGAGGAGAGACTTTTGTAACCAGAAAGATTACTAGAGGAGTAGCTAAAATTAAATTAGGCTTACAAGAAAAAATATATTTAGGAAACATATCAGCAAAAAGAGATTGGGGACATGCTAAAGATTATGTAGAAGGTATGTGGAGAATGTTACAGCAGGATAAGGCAGATGATTTTGTATTAGCAACTGGAACAACTACTACTGTTAGAGATTTTGTTACCATGTCGTTTAAAGAAGTTGATATTGAGATAGAATGGACTGGTGAAGGAGTTAATGAAAAAGGTTTTGATGTAGCAACAGGAAATGTTTTGGTAGAAATTGATCCAAAATATTTTAGACCAACTGAAGTTGACTTGTTAATTGGAGATCCAACTAAAGCTCAAAAAGAATTAGGATGGAAACATCAACATGATTTAGCTAGCTTATGTAAAGATATGGTGCAAGCTGATATGAAGCTTTTTAAAAGAGATGAATATTTAAAACAAGGTGGACACGATATTTTAAATCAGAATGAATAAAACAGATAAGATATATATTGCTGGACACCGAGGGATGGTTGGTTCTGCTATTGAGCGTAGGTTACGTAAAGATGGCTTTACGAACATTATTACCAGGACTTCTAAGGAATTAGACTTACGTAATCAGCAACAAGTAAATGATTTTTTTGCAGCTGAAAAACCTGATTATGTCTTTATGAGTGCTGCTAAAGTTGGTGGTATTTTAGCTAACAATATTTATCGAGCAGAGTTTATTTATGATAACTTGATGATTGAACTAAATGTTGTTCATGCTTGTCATATTGCTAAAGTAAAAAAGATGTTGTTTTTAGGTTCGTCTTGTATTTACCCGAAATTAGCACCGCAACCATTAAAAGAAGAGTATTTATTGACTGGAGAGTTAGAGCCAACTAACGAACCTTATGCCATTGCAAAGATTGCCGGGATTAAGTTATGTGAATCTTATAGAAGACAGTATGGAGATAATTTTATTTCGGTAATGCCTACTAATTTGTATGGACCAAACGATAATTATGATCCAGAAAATTCGCATTTATTTGCATCGTTTATTCGTAAGTTCTCATTAGCCAAAAGAAATAATTTACAAGAGATAGAAATTTGGGGAGATGGTTCACCAATGCGTGAATTTTTGCATGTAGATGATATGGCTGATGCTTGTGTTTTCTTAATGGAAAACTATGATGGGGAAGAAATCTTTAACATTGGAACAGGAACAGATGTTACCGTTTTAGAATTAGCTGAAACCATGAAAGAAGTGAGTGACTTTAATGGAACGTTTAAATTTGATGCTTCCAAACCAAACGGAACACCGCGTAAGTTAATGGATGTATCTAAATTGGAAAACTTAGGTTGGAAAGCTAAAATATCTTTAAAAGAAGGTGTGGAGATGGTTATGAACGATGTAAAAGAATTCGAATTCTAGTTACTTCTTCATAAACTGTAATACCTTAGAAAGGGGCTTGAAAATTAAGGTGTAAGGTTTAGGTTTTAATTCATTAATTTCCCATGCACGTTTATCTTCTCTGTTAGCTTTAAGGCGGTTTTTTAAGCTTGAATTACTTACACCACCTACTCGCATTTTTACAACTACACGAGGCAAATAGACTATGCTGCATTCATGTTTATGGATAAAGCGAAGCATTATCTCATAATCGGCAGCAGATTTTAGCTCTAAATTAAATTTACCGTAATTATTGTAAACACTTTTTCTTACAAAAAAAGTAGGATGGGGTGGCATCCAACCTTTAAAAAACATACCTTTTTTATATGCTCCAGAAACCCAATTACGTGTTACTTTATTAGTGTCAGCAGCTTCTACATAATACAAATCAGCGTAAAGTGTATCACTTTTTTCTTTTTCCATTTTGGCAACTACATCAGCAATTACATTATTGTCAATGTAAAAATCATCAGAGTTAATGTTAGCAATAATATCGCCAATAGCTAATCCAATACCTTTGTTTATAGCATCGTATAAACCAGCATCTTTCTCAGAAACTACTTTGGCAATTTTGTCTTGGTATTTATTAACTATTTTTAGTGTATTATCTGTGGAAAGCCCATCAACAATAATGTATTCAATGTTATCGTAAGTTTGATTAATAACTGATTGGATAGTATCTTCAATAGTTTTAGCACTATTGTAACATACTGTTATTATGGAAACTTTTGGGTTCATTTATTTTCTAGAAACCACACAATTTTCTAAAACTAACATATCCATATCGGTTCTTAAGTAACAAGCTAAAGCCTCTTTTGGAGTGTTTACTATTGGTTCGTTTTCATTAAACGAAGTATTTAATAAAATAGGAGTTCCACTTTTTTGTCTGAAACGTTCAATTAAATCGTAATATCTATCACCTTTTTCTACAGTTTGTAAACGACCAGTTCCATCAACGTGAGTTACAGCTGGTATTTCAGCATGTTTTTCCTTTTTAATAGGGTAAACCTTTTCCATAAAAGGAACCTTATCTGTTTTCTCAAAATATTCTGAAACATACTCTTCTAAAATAGAAGGAGCAAAAGGTCTAAAGCTTTCTCTACGTTTAATCTTAGAGTTTAATAATTCTTTAGCATCAGTTCTTCTTGGATCAACGATTATAGAACGATGACCTAAAGCTCTAGGACCAAATTCTGATCTGCCTTGAAACCAACCAATAACTTTTCCATCCATTAAGGCATCAGAAACTTTTTCAATTAACTCATCGTCATTGTATCTTGTATATTCAACATTTTCAGCCTTTAAACAAGTTTCGATATCTTTATTGCTAGATTTTGCACCTGTATAAGCATTATAAATAGCAGGTAATCTGTCTTTCTCTAAAATGTGATTATATAACCATAATGCACCACCTAAAGCTGTTCCAGCATCGTGCCCAGCAGAAGGGATATAAACATTTTCGAAAGTAGTACGTTCTAAAATCTTTCCATTTGCAACAGAATTTTGTGCAACTCCTCCTGCTATACACACATTTTCTAAACCAGTTCTTTTTTGCAAATGGTTTAAGATGTGAAATATTAATTCTTCGGTAACTCTTTGAACAGACGTAGCAATGTTTTTATGTTTCTGAGTTAATTCATCCCCTTTTTGCCTAGCTGGGCCTAATAAATTCTCTAATTCTTTAGAAAAAATAGATTCTATAAATGGATCACCATTCTCCCAACTCATACTAACGCCTTCTTTAGCATGAGTGAAGTATTTATTGTCTAACTCAAATAAACCATTGTCTTTAAAAATGATGATTTTCTTTAGTTCTTCAACATATTTTGGTTCACCGTAAGGAGCTAATCCCATTACTTTATATTCATCACCATAGTGAGGAAATCCTAAGTATTGGGTTAGTGAAGTATAGAAGATACCAGCAGAGTGAGGGTAAATAACTTGGTCAAGCACTTCAATTTTTTTGTCTTTTCCTGTGGCTATCATTGTTGAGGTAAAATCACCAAAGCCATCAATAGAAAGTATTGCAGATTCCTCAAATGGTGAAGCAAAAAATGCACTTGCTAAATGAGTTCTGTGATGTTCTATGTTTTTAACTTCAGCTTTAATACTTTCTTCATCAATGCCAAATGCTTTTGCTAATTCACCTTTAACACTTACTATTTTTTTAGAATTGGCTAAACGGTCTTTTAATGCTTTTACAGAAACTAAGTTCTTAACCGAGTGAATAATTTTTTTATGTAAATTGGCAGATGGATCCCGAGAAATAGTAATGTAATCTACTTGAGTAATATCAATATTCGCTTCACCTAAACAAAACTTAATTGCTTCAGATGGAAAACCAGCCCAGTGTTTTATTCTTCTAAATCTTTCTTCTTCTGATGCTGCAATTATTTTATCGTTATGCATAATGCAAGCGGATGAATCTCCATGATAAGCGTTTATTCCTAGTATATACATAAAGTCGTTGTTTCCTTTTTCAGTGGTCTAAATTATGAATTCAATCTTTAGGATTAAATAGTTTATGATATTCTTCTTTTAACTTTATATCGTTAATTATTGTTTGTGCAAAACCATATGCATTTTTACTCATTTTATTTAATGGTATTTCATCCATTTTAGCTAAATGGTCTATTTTTTCACTAAACTTATTAGGCTGCATTATATCAATATCAAAACCAATTTTTTGTTGCGTTAAATTTTGCCAAGGTGTTTTATCTGAAATAACAGGAATACATGAGTTACACATTCCTTCTAATATAATATGTCCATAATTCTCGCCTGTTGAAGGTAGGTAAAGAACATGATAGTTATTTAAGGTTTCGTCCAATAATTCGTGATTTAAAACTCCTTTATAATTAACAACGATATTATCGGGTAATTGGTTGATGGCTTCTTGACATGTGTCAAAATATTCTTGACTATAAATAGGCCCAAAAATATCTAATTCAATTTTTTGTGTACAGTTGGCTAAAACTTGTATAGCAAATAAGATGTTTTTTTCTGGAGCAATTCTTCCAACAAAAACCATTTTTAATTCATTATTTTTTTTTGATTTAGGCTTAAAAGGAATTGTTTTATTCTCTGGTAAGTTTTGTGCTATTATAGTTTTAATGTTTTTTCCAAAGGCTTTTTCAATATCAGTTGCTTCATCAATACTTGTTGCATGAAAAGTAGTTTTTCTAAATAGATTAGTTCCTTTAACAAGAGCTAAAAAGATTTTTTTCTTATGACTTTTTACAGATAAAGAACCACTAGACAACATACCTCTAACAGCTAAAACTGTTTTAATATTTAACTTTTTTGCAATTCGTATAGGGGTAATGGTAAATTTTGGTGAATATAAACTGTTGCAATAAATTAGATTTGGTTTAACTTTTTCAATCAGTTTTTTAATAGTTGTTTTATTTTGATTTTTAGAAGATAAGTAAAAGACTTTAGCGTTGTCAATATCATTCCACTCATTAGTTTTTATATTAGTGTAAGAGTTAGTTTCTAAGTAATCTGTATCACGAGTAATAATATAGAATTCATAATTAATATTTAATTGAGATACTAAATTACTAATGGAACGAATGGGACCTCCAGCTTTAAAACCAGGCTTATACCAGTCGATAAATATGAGGATTCTATTTTTCATTATTTACCCTAGTATATAATTCGTTATATTGATTGGCAATCTTTTGAGGTTCGAAACGCTTTATATTTTCTAGCCCTTTTTCGATTAAATTTTTTCTTAATTCAGGATTATTTATTAGATCTAAAATTCCTTTTTTTATTTTATTACTATCAAAAGGATCAACAAAATAAGCTCCATCTTTAGCTACTTCTGGTATAGATGCTCTATTAGAAGTAAGTACAACTCTACCACAAGCTTGTGCTTCTATAATTGGTAAGCCAAAACCTTCATAGGTAGAAACAAAAGAAAGTATGTCGCAGTTTTCATATTCTGATACAACTTGATTATTATTAAGATTTGATTTTATACTATAACTAATTTTATTTTGTTTTAACTTAATTAATTGTTCATTGTTGGGAGTTCCTATTATTGTTAAGTGACAATTAATTCCGTTTACAGCTTCAATTAATCTGTTTAGATTTTTATTCTGTTTTGTACCAATATGTAATATGTTTGGATGCTCTTGATTAAATTCTTTTGGTTGATATTTAATTGGTAGTGTAAGTGGGTTATAAATAACCTCAATCGATTTTTTGTAATTGCCTAAACTTAATATTTCATTTTTACTAAAATCTGAAATAGTTGTAATTCTAGTGGCATAATTAATAGGTAAATCAAACCATATTTTTTTTAATAAGAAATGTTTAAGTCCTGAACTTCTTTTTAATACTTCAATATCGTGAATTGTTAAAATTGTTTTTCTTTTTTTTAATCCTAAAATCAAATAATGATCGTTACCAGTAATATGATAAAGGTTGGTCTTTAATTTTTTAGTAAATGAAACATTTTTTAGCCTATTAATAATTCCTTGACTAAAATAAGGTAGCTCGATTTTATCAACTTTTAAAAAAGGTATTAAAGTATCGAAAACGTTTTCAATACTATTAAATTCTAGCTTGGGTTTACGATATATGAGTTTAATATTCACTTATAGTTTAACGTCTATTAATTTACTTTGGTTGTAATACAGATTTTATTCCTGACATATAACTTTTAACTGTATTCTCTAAAGAATAAAGGTCTATTTTAGTTAAAACATTTTTATTAACCTTATTAGAGTCATCATTTAACAACTTAATCATTAAGTCAATTTTATTAGCTAAATCTATAGCATTACCATTTTTAAATGTAAAACCTGTTTTACTTTCATCAATTAAGTCAGTATTACAGCCTACAGTGTTAGATACAATTACGGGAATTCCGCCAGTCATTACTTCATTTATTACTAATCCCCAGGTTTCACTTTTAGAAGGTAATACTAAAAAGTCAATTTTAGAATAACCCTTTTCAACTATTTCAGATTGATTTAAAAAGCCATTAAAGTGAAGTGTTACATTTAAGTTTTTGGCATATTGTTCAATCTCTGATTTTAAAGGACCGTCTCCAATAAACTGAATAGTTAATTTACTTTTCAATTCACTTTTACTCACGGCATCAATTAAAAGAAAAGGGTTTTTTATGTCAATAAATTTACCAGAAAATCCAATGTTTATTGAGTTCTTATTAAAAGTTATTTTTTGAATAGCATTGAATTTGTCTTGAAAGAAAGGCGTATTAATACAATGGAAAGCAGGGAATAATTTACTTTCTTTAATACCATAGTGTAAGTAGTATTTCTTATTTTCATTACCAACATAAAAAAAAGCAGTTATTTTTCTTAAAATAGATCTTATATAGGCTTCTTTTAAAGTTTTTTTGATAATGTTACCAGGCATCATTAGGTTGGAATCACCTCTACAAATAGTTTTTATTTTATGTTGATGGCAATAATTGATGATTTGTTTTAAACCTTTTGGAAACCATCCATTTAGCAAAACAATATCAGGGGACTCATCGTACATTAAATCATGTAGTTCAGTTTTGTTAATAATTATTCCGTTATAAGTGGAGCTTGATGGAGTAGTTGAATGATTGTTTAAATAGTCATATTGATATCCTTCTAAAAGCGGAATATCCCATTCGAACTCAACACCAAAACCTGCATCTGCTTGTCCTTTTTTAGTTTGTTTTAGGAGATATATAACTTTTAAATCTACATAGCCTGAAAGCTTCTGATAAATTGGAATTTGGTATTGAATAGGATGTGTTGCAAAAACCAATACTTTCATGATTATATCTTTTGATTGAAAATAGTAATGGCTTCAGCAGTTTTTAATTTTTCCTCAACTTCATTAAGTTTTGATTTTCTAATGTAAAGTGTATTTTCTTCAGTATTAAAATTTTCTATTTCTTTTAATTTCCTATCAAAAGGATTGTAGTCGTATTTTCCGAACCCATTTTTTAACAATACATCATCCACCATTTTATCTTCAAAGCCAAATTTATCTCCACAACCGTTTAATTCAACAATAAATGCAGTTAAATTTTCATTGTTTAAAGTGGTTTGTCCACCTAAAAGTACATTATATTCGAAACCTTCAACATCTAATTTTATTAAGGTATTTTTCTTTTTGGTAGGTGATAAAATATTATCTAAAATATCTACTTCTACATTTATAGAGTTATTAGTTTCTTTTTCTAAAACGTGGTTCATAGTATCTTCTCCCTCTGTAAAAAAAAGTTGACCTTTTTTATTCGATAAACCAATATTTAGTGGGGTGATTTTTTTATCTAAATTATTTAGAGCAATATTTTTTAATAAATAATTAAAGGTTGAAGGGATAGGTTCAATAGTAGTAGTTTCACAATTTTTAACTCCTGCCGCCAAAAGAGAATATACTCCTACGTTTGCTCCTATGTCTATAAAGTGGTTGTTAGAATCTAAATAATGTAATAAGAATGACATATCTTTAAATTCAGGTAGACCAACATAAATACAACCGGTTGCACCATGCATACCTTTATTAACATTCAATTTTAAATTTCTTATCCAATTTACTTGGTGAGATTTCTTGTTAAAACTGGATGTTAATTGCCATAAAAAAAAACGTAATAATCCTGAAAGCCTATTTTTTTTTGTAAGTGGATGGTTCCAAATGTATTTTATAGGTATGGCAATTTTCTTTAACATTTAATACTTACCGTTTGATAGTGATTAATTTAACTACTCAAAAGTAGGTAAAATATGAGATATTAATATTCTATTTCTTTTCTTCAATTTTATTGATTGGTCGAGTGAATAGTTTGATACCAATAAAGGCTAAACCCCAGTTCACGATCATAAAAAATAAGATAGATTTTATAATATGATTAAATATTTTGATAAAGTCTGTTTCAGCTTTAACTACTTGAAAGAAAAATACAATTAGCCATAGTACTATTAGGTAAGAACCTTTACCGAGTTTATTAATAATATATTTTATAATTAATGCTATAAATAACCCATAAATAAACATAGCAACCCATCCACCAACAATACCATAATTAGCATAAAACTCTGCTATTAATGAAAGGCCCATTGATGCATTTTTTGAAAGCAATAAACCAGTTATTTCTTTAAAATTAATTAACCCTTGTTCAGTTCCTTTTTTGTTTGGAGCTAAAAATCGGGGTAATAAACTTGCTTCAATTGCTTCCCATATTGTAGAACCTCCTAAGAAAGGTTTTTTTGATGGAACATTCTCTAGAACTCTACTTATAATCCATCCTTGATTAAGCCTGTTGTTAGCATCTGCATTTTTTTGTTCTTCCTCTAAGTTATTATGACTTTCTATATCATCATTTTTTACTATAAACTCCCTTTCGATTAGGGTATAAAAAACTTCTATTGAATTAACATTTTTTCCGCTAAAAATTTCCTCTCTAAAATCTTTTTTTATGACTTGTAGCATATACATAAAAAAGACTCCAATACTTATTAATGTAAGTTTAGTAAAGAAATTTGTTCTTGAGGGTATTACCAAAAATCCAAAAAAGGATGCAACTAATAATAAATTATGAAACATCCCTGACTCTATTGATAGAATAAGAGTTACACCTAAAGTACTCATAAAGAATAACCATTTTCGTTTTGGGAATAAGAAAAACAAATAACTAACACCAACATAAAGAAGTAGAGTTGCTAAAAATATAATAAAAGCTAGACTGGGAATTCTAAAAAACTTTGTTGACAAACTACTAATAAGGCCTATAAATATTAGGGTATATGCTATCTTTATATTTCTTTTTTTATTTTCTTCATTAAAAAGGTCTTTTATCTTCTTAATAGGCATACTTGTATTAATTAAAAACAAGCCAACACAAAGGGCTATAACTCCTGGAACAACATAATTCATATATACATCTTCATCAACATACATGTAATACTTATGGTGTGTTTTCCCGAATGAATAAGATATTTTTGCTCCTACAATCCATTGAAGAGAAGCAATTAATAAGATAAATTCTTTCAAAGGGAAAACCTTACCTAATTTAGTAATGAAATCTATTATTATGAAAAGGCTAAATGCTAAACCAATACTAGTAGATAAATAGTATCCTTGTATGATTAGGCAAAAAATAAAGCAAATTATTGCTGCTAATATTCCTATTACATTTAGTCTCATTTTATGATATAAATGTTTTTAGTTGTCATTTTTTGATGATGACAATAAAATATCAATAATTCGTTTACTTGTTTTGCCATCTCCATAAGGATTACTTGATCCAACTTTAATTTTTGGGTTGAAATTTTTGAAATTAGTAATAATTTCATCTTTGTTCATTCCTACTAATTTAGATAGTCCTAAGTTAACAGCTTCAGGTCTTTCAGTAGTTTCTCTTAAAATTAAAACAGGAACACCAAATGTAGGGGCTTCTTCTTGAATTCCACCTGAATCACTTATTATTTTAGTTGAAATAGAAATGATTTTAATTAAATCTAAATACTCAAGAGGCGCTGTTATAAATACGTTTGGTTTGCTAGTTAATATAGAGTTTTCAACTTTGTTTTTTACATTAGGATTTGGATGTACAGGCCAAATGAAATTTAACGCTTTATATTCTGAGCTTAATAGTTCAACAGCTTCAATTAAATTATTTATTTGACTGTGATTTTCTCGCCTATGACATGTTATTAAAACAGTTGGTCCATTAATATTATCTAGCTTTTGATTTAAAAATTTATGTTGCTCTAGTAATTTAGAGTCGATAAAGTAGTTTAAAGTGTCTATCACAGTGTTTCCTACTACAAAAATATTTTCTTTAGATGTATTTTCTCTAAGTAAATTATCTTTAGATGTTATTGTTGGGGCAAAATGATATTTTGCAGTAATTCCAGCTATTTTTCTATTAAACTCTTCTGGGAAAGGATGGTGCATGTTAAAACTTCTTAAACCTGCTTCAATATGTGCAAATTCAATATTGTTATAAAAAGCTACCATGCTTGCAGCCATTACGGTAGTAGTATCACCTTGAGCTAAAATTATTTCTGGAATAAATTCATTTTTAATTTCACCAATAAGTTCATCTATTGCAATAATTGCTCTAGAGGTTAATTGAGTTAAGTTTTGGCCTTCTTTAATTATATCTAACTGGTAATCAGGATTAATATTAAATACTCTCCAATAAGACTCTAATAGATCTTTGTGTTGGCCTGTAGATACAACTTTGTAACTTGTATTACCAATTGTTTTTAAGTGATTAATAATTGGAAATACTTTAATTAGTTCGGGTCTCGTACCTATTATAAAAAGTAGTTTTTTACTCATTTTTTAAATTTACTAATTTAAAAGTTCTTGTAATTTTCCTTGTAATTCAATTAAGTATGAATTAATGGACAGTTCATCATTGAATAAGTTTTGTAATAACGATTTGTCTTTTTTTTGTAATTCTTTTAATTTTATAATTGCATCCACAATATTATCACTGTTATCAAAATCAACTAAAACTCCTTTTTCACTATTGTTAAATAAAGGAGACAATCCTTTTAGAGTGTGGCCAATTACAGGAACTCCATTAGCCCATAATTCATAAAGTTTATTTGGAGCGCAATATTCATAGTTTAAGCCTGTACCTTTATACAAAATAACTCCTAAATCAATAAATGGATAAACTTGCTGTAATTCTTGATGTGGAATAGAATCGATAAAAAACACATTTGTTAATTTTTTATTTTCTATAAACTTAGATATGCTTTCGTCTTTCCTTCCTAAAAAAAGAAAAACAATGTTTTTATTGTTTTCTAATTTTTCAGCAGCTTCAATAAAATTTGAGAAGAAATGCTGTAGACCTCCAACACTTCCTAGGTGCGTTATAATAAAAGAACCTGTTGGAAATTGATTGAATAATGTATGTTTTTGAATTTGTTTGTTTGATTTAGCAACATTACAAGTATTTGGTAAAATGAATGCTTTATCCATATTTAACCCCGACTCATTAGTAAAATAATTAAGTCTATTTACTTCGGGAAAAATAACAAGGTCTAATTTATTTATGTTTTTTAATACTGATGAATAAAAGAAAAGATTAAGTCTGTTCAGTTTGTCTTTTTCAATTAATTCAAATTGATGATAAACAGTAACTACTTTTCTTTGTTTATAAATTTTTTGAAAAAGGAGTATGAAAAAAACAACTTGATAATCAGCAGTATAAATTAGTTGTTTCTGTTTTGATTTTAATATTGGAACTATACGCTTACAAATTTTTTTATACTTATTAAGTTTTGATTTAGTTGCTTGACTCTTAAACTCTTTATAATTATTATATTCAACAATATTGTTAAAACTAAAACCTTCAATGCTGTTGAAATAGTTATTTAAATTTTTAACATGTACTTCGGTTAGCTCAACATGGCTATTTAGGTTTTTAATAAAAAAATCAACAAGGTACCTGATAATAGGAATAACTGTTATAGGGTTTATTGATATTATGTTAACCTTTATTTTCAATGCTAGTTTACTTCAACAGTATTTATTAATTGAGTTAACCTATTTTCATAAGTGTGTTCTTTCATTACTTTATTATAACCTGCTTCCATTATCTTCTTTCTTTCTTCGTCATTTTTTGGATCTAAATAATAATCTATCTTCATTTTTAGATCTTTAAAATTTTTATAAGTAATTATTTCTTTTCCTACCTCAAATAATTCATTAATAGCATCTCTATGACTTGTGATTTGAAAACCACCACAAGCTGGAATTTCGAACATACGTTTATTTACACCATTAATTACTGCTGGGTGTAGATTATTTAATACAATTTTTGCTGAACTAAAGGCTTTTGCTTTTTCTTGATTAAAAACTACATGGCCAGTAATTATTTTATTTATTTCATGAATATTTAGCCAATAGGAAGGTTTAGAACCCCACATTTTGAAATTGTAATTTGTTAAATGTTTATACAATGCAATTCTACTTGGGTATAGGTTCCCAGCATTTGTAATTTCGCATTGATAAAATTCTTTTTCTTTCTCGTTAACATTAACCCTTTTATGATGATTAGGGTTGCTGCATTGTGGAAGGTAATGTATATTAAGTAAAAATTCTTCTTTTAATTTTTCAACGATATATTTATCTACAAAAAACAAATGATCATAACCAGCAACAAAAAACATTGATTTTTGGAAATTACTGATAGCATCTGGAAACCAAATTACAATTGGAGATGAATTTATTTTTTTGATTTCAGTTATTTCTTCTGTAGAGAAATAATCATGTAGCACAATACTTAGTTCAATTTTTTCAGATTTAAAAACCTTATAAATCTTGTTAGCTTTAATTCTCCTAATAGCGGGTATTTTACCCAAAAATTGAGTGTAAAAAGTTTTGGCCATATTTCGGCCCCTAAAGCCCATAAACTTATACTGTAAGAATTTAGCTTCAGGATCTATCCTGATAGGCTTATGCCCCATTTCAATTAAGGTTTCTTCAATATGAAGTCCAGAACCTTCAGTGTAAAACTTTCCTATAATAGCTATATTCATTGTTTAAAGATATAGATCGTAAAAATAATAGGTAAAAGTATGGCGAAATCGATAGAGTTAAAAAACATTTAAATTAATTTTTTCATTTTTAGTGTGTTTTTAAAACCG
>JARGOE010000103.1 GCA_029210015.1 Vicingaceae bacterium | reverse complement strand
CCATATTTCCTTCTGGAGAATTAAAAACTTTGGTTCCGTTTTCTTCTGCAAAAACAACGTTAATGTTCTCTAGCCCAGCTCCAGATCTTGCAATAAATTTTAGGTTAGTTGCTTTATTTAAAAATTGTTGGTCTATCGGAAAACGACTTCTAATTACCAACCCAAAATATTTTGAGATTTTTTTTTCGATAGTTTCTTTGTCTGATTTATAATCAGTCTCACAAACAAAGCCAAGAGCCGTTAACCTGTCTTCTAGAATTGGATGAACAACGTCTACAAAAAGAACTTTTTTCATGATTAAGTTGCATACATTAAATACCCAATAAAAAGGTATAAAAACAAACCAAAAACATCGTTAACCGTTGTTATAAATGGCCCCGTTGCAAGGGCGGGGTCTATTTTATATTTATCTAATACTAAAGGAACTAAAGTTCCAAATATTGCGGCAAACACAATAACCGAAACAAGGGCGGTACTCACAATAATACTAAGCGTTAAGTCTCCTGCAAAAAAGTAGTTATAAGCAAAAATTAATGTTCCTAAAACAGCCCCATTTATTAAGCCCACTAAAAGTTCTTTAAATAGTTTTTTTCCTATACCATCAAGTCCTAGGGAATTGTTGGCCAAACCTTGCACCACAATTGCAGAAGATTGTACTCCAACATTTCCCGCCATTGCAGCAATTAAAGGAATAAAAAAAGCCATTTCTGGATGTATTTTTATTTGCCCCTCATAAGCTTCGATAACTTGTGCACCTAAAATTCCACCAAACAAACCAATTAACAACCAGGGTAGTCTTGCTCTGGTTAACACCCATGCACTATCTGAAGATTCTACATTTTCAGAAATACCTGAAGCCATTTGATAATCTTTATCAGATTCTTCACGCATAAAATCTACCACATCATCAATGGTAATTCTTCCTAACAATCTTCCTATTTCATCTATAACTGGTATAACAACTAAGTCATATTTGTCCATTCTTTGAGCTACCTCTTCCCCTTCTGCATCAACCTTTACTAAAACAACCTCATCATTATATACATCTTTTACTTTTTTGTTGTCTGATGCTAACAGTAGTTTTTTTAATGAAATTCTTCCTTGTAAAATGTCGTTATCGTCCACCACATAAACAGTGTACATTTTCTCAACTTCTTCAGATTGTGCTTTTATTTCTTTGATACAAGTAGCAACATCCCAGTCTATTTTTACTTTTACAAGTTCTTTGGCCATTAACCCCCCAGCAGTATCCTCATCATAAAGTAACAAGTCAATAATATCACTTGCGTGTTCTATATCTTCAATGTGAGAAATTACTTCATCTTGCTTTTCTTCCGATAATTCACCTATTAAATCGGCAGCATCATCAGTATCAAGATTGTCAATAATTTTTTCGGCTATATCTTCAGATGAAATTTCTTTTAAAAAGCGCTCTCTTACGTCTTCGTCTAGTTCAATTAAAGCGTCAGCACCTAGTTCATCTGGTAATAAAAAATAAAAAGCTTTTGCTTCTTCAGTAGATTGTTCATCTAAAATTTCGGCAATATCAACCGCATGAAGCCCCTCTACATGCTCCAACACCTTATTAGCGTCCTTATTATCTACAAGAACATTAAGGTTTTCTATAAATTCTTTGGTTAATTCAAATTGCACTTTGCTTCTTTTTAAAACATTGCAAAGCTACAAAAATATTATTGCGAGATTGTTAACAGCTTATTTTAGCTACTCTTCCCTTATGCCTTCCTCCTTCAAAATCAGTATTAATAAAAATATCTATACATTCTATTGCAATTTCTTCTGAAATATATCTTGCGGGTAAAGCAATTATATTGGCATTATTATGTAATCGAGCCATTTCAGCAATATCAACTTGCCAACACAGTGCAGATCTAATTTCTTGGTGTTTATTAGCTGTCATATTAATTCCATTTCCACTTCCACAAATTAAAATACCTAAATCAACTTCATTTTTTGTTACTGCTTTTGCAACAGGATGAGCATAGTCTGGATAATCTGCTCTATCATCATTAAAAGGACCAAAATCTTTTACTTCTATTCCTTTATTTTTAAGGTGTTTAATAACTTTTTCTTTTAAATCAAACCCTGCATGATCACTACCAATAGCTAGTTTTTTAACTTCCATTTTTAAAATTATTTAGGTTATAAATACAATTGTTAATTAAATATTTAAAGTGCTGTAAACTAAGGGTGTAAAATTAACCATATTAGTGTTGATAAAAAGAAACTCTATTTATAAATAATAAAAAATAATATTAGGTTTATTAAAATATAAAATCAATCAAAAAAAGAAATGAATAAACCTAAATTTTTAAGACTTTTTAGAATGACATTTATACACACAAAAACTATCACATAGTGTTAATTAAAAAAGATGTATTTTATTAATAATTGATTTGTTAACCTATAGTTAATAAAAACTATAAATAGAAGTTTTTCAGCTAATTATGATTTTATAAATTGTTTACTTACACTTATAAGTTTTAATAAATAACAAAAGCAAGTAAACAAATTATTAATTTTAAACCGTTTGAACAGTATAATAGTAATAGTAAACTATTTTAAATTTTTCTAAAAAATAATATACTATATGTATAAGGTGTTAATTTCTTTTCTGATTATTTTTTTTACTTTTAGTAATGTTAAAGGTCAGGAAAAATTAACTGACGGACATCAAAAATTTTATTATTCTAATGGTCAAATTTCTAGCGAAGGCTTAATTAAAAATGGTCTACCTGAAGGTTATTGGTATTCTTATTATCCATCAGGAATTATAAAATCTGAAGGAAATAGAAAGGCTAGTTTATTAGATAGTACTTGGATTTTTTATAGTGAATTAGGAAATCTACAATCAAAAATAAATTATAAAAAAAGTAAAAAAAATGGATTAACTATCTATTATAGTGATAGTTGTAATATTATTAAAACAGAATATTTTGAAAATGATATTAAACAAAATTTAACTACCATTTTTTATGATGTTAAAGGAAATAAAAAGAAAGAAGAAATACCTTTTGTTGATAACGTTAAAGAAGGTAAAGGTTATGAATATGATAAAACTGATGGGAGGTTAATATCTATAATACTTTATAAAAAAGGTACCTTAATGGGTAGAGAAAAAATTAACAGAAAAGATAAGTTTAATAATAAGTATGGTACTTGGAAAAAATTCTATGATAATGGAAAATTAAAAGAAGAATCTCGTTATAAAAATGATTTATTAAATGGATATTTAAAAGAATATGATAAAAGTGGAACCTTAGTTAATGCTACTCTATATATTGATGGTGTAGCTCAAATATATTCTGAAGAAATTTCAAGTTTGGACATTAGAAAAGAATATTACGAGGATGGTTCTTTGAAAAAAGAAGGTATTTATGATATTGTAGGTAAAGAAAATGGTTTATTTAAATATTTTGATAAAAAGGGAAAAATAGAAAAAACAGAAATTTACTATCATGGTGTTTTATTAGCTATTGGTTTAGTTGATGATGAAGGAAGAAGACAAGGATATTGGGAAGAGTATTATTTAGAACCTGAAGGACAATTAAAATCTAAAGGAAAATATAAAGATGGAAAAAAAATTGATGAATGGACTTTCTTTTTTGAAAATAATAAATTACAGCAAGTAGGTAAATATTTAAAAGATGAACAACCCACTGGTTTATGGAAATGGTATTATGAGAGTGGAAAATTATTACGTGAAGAAAATTTTAGAAAAGGATTAGAAGATGGGATGATGCATGAATATTTAGAAGATGGTTATATTATAACTGAAGGTGAATATATTGATGGTTTAAAAGAAGGAGAATGGATATATGAACATGGTGATCATAAAGAAATAGGCAATTATAGAGATGGACAAAAATCTGGACTATGGAAATATTATTATTTAAAGAATAATGAATTAAGTTTTGAAGGAAATTTTATTGATGGAGAACCTAATGGAAAGCATAAATATTATTATGAAAATGGAAAACTTCAAAGAGAAGAAATTTATAATATGGGTATAAAAAAAGATAGTTGGAGATATTTTAATGAATTAGGAGAATTAAATTTAACCATACACTATAAAGACGGGAAAGAATATAAAATAGATGGAACTAAATTGATTGATAGTAAATAATTATAAGTGAACTATAAAGATAAATCAAAAGAAGAATTAATTAGAGAAATAGAATTCTTAAAGAAACAAGAATCTAATATTTCTAATGTATTATTTAATATTAATGAAATGTTTTATAATATTTCTTTTGATTCTAAAGGTAATAAGATTATTGATTATATAAGTCCGCAAGTTGAAAATGTATTAGGGTTAACAACTAAAGAATACATAAAAAATCAACATAAATTATTTGAACATTTTCATCCTGAAGAAATAGATAATTTAGTTAAAGAAACTAGAAAAATTAATAATTCAAAAAATGAATGGAGCTTTACATATCGTTTTTATAATAAAAAAAAGAAAAGATATGTTTGGATTCATGAAACCATTATTCCAAAATTTAATAATAAAGGAAAAAAAACAGGTTTAATAGGTACTGCTAAAGATGTAAGTGATAATAAAACAAAAGAACAACAACTATCTTTTATTTTAGAAAATATTGATGAATGTATTTATAATGTAAAGTTTGAAAAAGGAGAAAAGGCTTTAAATTATATGAGTAAAACTGTTGAAAAATTAACAGGTTTAACAAAAGAAGAATTTATAAAAGAAGGATCTTCAGGAAAATTAATAAATAGAGTACATCCAGATGATATTAATATGGTTAATAAACATATTGAAGATGGGTTATATAAACGAAGAAAAAAACAATTAACTACAGAATTTAGATTTAAACCAAAAGGAAGTAAGATATATATTTGGCTAGAAGAAACTATTCATACTTCTTATGATAAAAATGGAAACATAAAAGAAACAACGACTGTTCTTAGAAATATTACGAAAAACAAAACAATTGAATTACATTTAAAAGAAAATGAAGAAAAATACAGAAATATTTTTACTAAAAATATGGCTGGTGTTTTTATAACAGAAAAAGGAAAAATTATAGAATGTAATAATTCTTTTGCAAAAATATTTGGATATAAATCTAGGGTTCAATTAATAGGTAAAAAAGCTAGTTTGCTTTATTTTAATGAAAAAGATAGAAATAAGTATTTAGAAGATTTAAATAATAAAGGTGCTTTATCAAATTATAGGATTAGACATAAAAAAGCTGATGGTAGTGAATTGTGGATTTTAACAAATGTTACTTTAAATAATGATAGGGTTGAAGGTACTTTAGTTGAAATTACACAAGAATTAAAACAAGAAGAATTTAATAAAGAAAAAATTAGAGCTCAAATTGCTGAAGAGTCAAATAAGAAATTACAAAAAGAAATTAATGAAAAGATAAATGCTGAAAATAAGCTTAAAGAAAATCAGAAGTATACAAAAAGTATAATTAATAATTCTTTAGATATAATTTGCGCTTCAGACATTAATGGAAATATAATTGA
>JARGOE010000003.1:36006-59970 GCA_029210015.1 Vicingaceae bacterium | reverse complement strand
AATACTAATACAGAGAATACTAATACAGAGAATACTAATACAGAGAATACTAATACAGAGAATACTAATACAGAGAATACTAATACAGAGAATACTAATACAGAGAATACTAATACAGAGAATACTAATACAGAGAATACTAATACAGAGAATACTAATACAGAGAATACTAATACAGAGAATACTAATAATAGAGTTACAAACATAAATGAAGTACCAAGTAAGTTAACAAACTCTATCTTTTTATTGAACAATGATAATCAACCGGTATATGATGCTAATAATCCAATACCAACAATAGATAAAATGCCTGAAGGTTTGGTATTTAAAGTTCAAATTGGAGCTTTTAGAAACCCAATTCCTCAAAATCATTTTAAGGGCTTTGCACCAATTATGGCTGAAGATGCGGGTAATGGAATAACACGTTATACTGCTGGATTATTTACAGGTATTAATACGGCTGTTGAAGCTAAAAACTCTATTAGAAGTATAGGTTATAATGACGCTTTTGTTGTTGCCTTTTACAATGGAGAGAGAATAAGTATTGCTAAAGCAAGAGAAATGATGGGAGAGGAGCTTGTTGTTGATAATTCTTCGAATGAAAATAATAACTCAACTGAAAATACATCAACAGAGAATACTAATACTGTAGAAAACAATTCTAATAATGAACAGCCAGTTACAAATAACCAACCTCAAACCGAAGAGGTAAAAGATGGTGTTTCAACTGATGTTAGAAATATTGATGGAGTGTTTTATGCAATACAAGTAGGAGTTTATTCTAAACCTGTAACTGCTGGTCAGCTCAATAATGTAAGTCCTTTAAATAGTGAAAGATTGGCAAATGGTTTAATTAGATACACATCTGGAGTATATAAAAATATTAATGATGCAAATTCAGCAAAAGACAGAATTAGAGGAATAGGAATTACAGATGCTTTTGTTGTAGCATATAATGGTGGTCAAAAAATAACAGTAGCCAAAGCAAATGAAATGTTAGCTGATAATACAGATAATAATACTTCTAATGAAACTAGCCCAGGATTAGTTACTCCTGAAGATATTGAGGATAATGAAGAAGAAAATAATACTACTGAAAACGAAGTAGATAATACTAATACTGAAGAAGAAAACAATGAAGAGGAAACTTCTGATAATAATGAGCTTGACAATGACAACATAGAGGATGATTCTAATGAAGATGAAGTTATAGATACAGAACCTATTACTACAGCTCCAGAGACTTTAAATTTAGAGTTTAAAGTTAAACTAGGTGAATATGAGGAAGATGTTCCTGTTGAAGATGCTGCTTTGTTTTTAAAGTTAACTGGTAGAGGGGTTAAAAATTATGAGGAGAATGGTAAAACAATTTATACCATTGGTTCGTTTACTGATTATCAAACAGCATTAGATATGCAAATTGAAATGAAGGAAGAGGGGATTGAGAGCCCTACAACTATTGTTTTTAGAGATGGTAAAGAAATTCCTTTAGAAGAAGCCTTAGAATTAATTAAAAATAATCAATAGAATGAGTACAGAAACATTAAGTCAAGAAGATGTTTTGTTGCAAGAACAAACCGTTAAAGAACATAATTTAGTTTTATTTAACGATAATGTAAATACTTTTGATCATGTAATTGATTTACTGATTAAAGTATGTGATCACGAAGCAATACAAGCAGAACAATGTGCTACCTTAGTACATTACGCAGGGAAATGTGCAGTTAAAAAAGGAGAGTTTGATTACCTAAAAACACTAGGAGAAATTCTTGCTGATAACGGATTAACTGTTGAAATAAACTAATGTATTTCTTTAAGATGATTAAACAAAAACAAGCTATTGCATTAATAGCAATATCATTTATTATATTTTCATGTGCTAAAGTGCCTATCTCAGGACGTAAGCAAGTTACAATGGTGCCATCAAGTCAAATGATGAGTATGAGTTTTTCTCAGTACGATCAATTTCTATCCGAGAATAAACCAGTTCCAGATACTGATAAAAGGACACAGTTGGTAAAACGTGTTGGACAAAGAATTCAAGTTGCAGTAGAAAAGTACATGAAAGACAATAATATGTCTGGTAGAATAAAAAACTATGCATGGGATTTTAATTTGGTTGACCAAAATATGGTTAATGCATGGTGTATGCCAGGAGGGAAAGTTGTTTTTTACACAGGTATTTTACCTATAACAAAAACAGAAGCTGGATTGGCTGTAGTTATGGGGCACGAAATTGCACATGCAATTGCTAAGCATGGTAATGAGCGTATGAGTCAAGGAATATTAGCACAAGCAGGTACGATGAGTGTTGCTGCTTTTATGCGTGAAAAACCAGAAGCTACACAAGCTTTATTAATGGGAGCTATAGGTGCAGGAACACAGGTTGGGATGTTAGCTTTTGGTAGAAATCAAGAAAGTGAAGCTGATAAACTAGGGATGGTATTTATGGCTATGGCGGGTTACCAACCAAGCGAAGCAATACCTTTTTGGGAAAGAATGAAAGCCGCTGGAGGTGGTGGAGGTACACCAGAATTTTTAAGTACACACCCTAGCCATGATACGCGTATAGAGCGTATTAAAGAATGGTTGCCAACTGCTGAGAGTTATTATGTTAAAGCACAGTAGTTTTTTATAATTACATTAACGGTTTCTTTCCAAATTGTATTTTCAGTAGCTTTGATGCTATGAAAAAAATAAGTTTAGTTTCAGCATTGTTGATTGCATTTAATTGTTTTGCTCAGCAACCCAAACAACTCTCCTCTGCAGAAATATATCAAAAAATACAAAAGCTAAATGTATTAGGAAATGTGTTGTATTTGGCAGCACACCCTGATGATGAAAATACGCGATTTATCGCTTATTCAGCTAACGAAAAACTCTTCAATACAGCTTATTTATCGCTTACGAGAGGGGATGGAGGTCAGAACTTAATTGGTACTGAAATTCGTGAAGAGTTAGGAATTATCAGAACACAAGAATTGTTAGCGGCTCGTAGAACAGATGGCGGACAACAATTTTTTAGTAGAGCCAATGATTTTGGTTATTCAAAAACTCCTGAAGAAACTTTAAAAATTTGGGACAAGGATAAAATTTTAGCAGATGTAGTTTGGGTTATTCGTAAGTTCAGACCAGATGTAATTGTTTGTCGTTTTCCAACTGATGGTGGTGGTGGGCATGGTCATCATACTGCTTCAGCTTTATTAGGTGTAGAAGCTTTTGATTTAGCAAACGATAATAGTGCTTACCCTGAGCAATTAAAATATGTAGATGTTTGGCAACCAAAACGAATTGTTGTTAACACAGGTCGTTGGTGGAACCCCGATATTTCAGCAGATGATGAAGGTGTAGTTGCTGAAGATATTGGTAAATACAATACTTTATTGGGAACTTCTTGTAACGAGATTGCAGCTAAAAGCCGCACAATGCACAAAAGTCAAGGTTTTGGTTCAACAGGAACAAGGGGAGAGCAATTAGAATACTTCGAACATCTTAAAGGTGAACAGGCTAAAGAATCTTTATTTGATGGCATTAATTCGTCATGGAGTAGATTGAAAGGGTATGACTATATCGGTAAGTTTATTAATGAAATAAGCGTTAATTATGATTTGAATAATCCTGAAAAAAGTATTCCATTATTAGTTAAGCTTAAAAATGAGTTAACAAAAATCAGTGATACTTTTTGGAAAAATAAAAAAGTTACAGAAGTTGACGAACTTATCAAGCAATGTGTCGGTTTGTATATTGAAGCAAAAGCAGATAATTATTATGCTGCCAATGGCGATTCTGTTAAAGTTTCTTTTGAGTTGATAAATAGAAGTTTACCCGAATTGAAAATTAAATCGATTACAGCTAAAGCAATTGGTTATAATTCTGATAAAGAACAAAAACTTTTAAAAAACGAAAACATAAGTATTGAGAAGGCGTTTCAAATCCCAAATAATTTATCAACCTCTCAGCCCTATTGGTTACAAAAAGAAGGGACTTTAGGGACTTATAATGTTAGTGACCAATTAACCATAGGTAAGCCAGAAAATGATGCTGCTGTCAATTTTACTGTTGTTATAGATATTAGCGGGACAGAGATAACTTACAATTATCCCTTAATCTACAAATGGAATAACCCTGTAAATGGAGAATCCTATAGGCCATTTATAATTGTACCTCCTGTGTTTATTAATTTTACTGAAGAATTACAATTATTCTCAAACCTGTCAGAAAGAGAAGTTGAATTAACTGTAAAAGCAACAACTCAAAATTTAAAATCTCAATTAAACTTAATAGCTCCTAAAGGTTGGAAATTATCTCAATCTAAATTTGATGTTGAATTAGCTAAAAAAGGAGAGGAGCAAAAAATAAGAGTAACACTAACTCCTTCTGCTGAAGCTGTAATTGGAGATTTAAAGGCTGAGCTATCTGTAACCGGTAAAACTTACAACAGGGCATTAAATACGATTACTTACGATCATATTCCAACTCAAATATATATGCCGCTGGCAAAAGCTAAATTGGTGTTTGTAGATTTAAAAACCAAAGGAAATAAAATAGGCTATTTTGCTGGTGCAGGAGATAAAATCCCTGAAGCTTTAACGAGTATCGGTTATACTGTTGACGAACTATCTGAAAATGAATTGGAATTAAACAATTTAGAAAAATATGATGCTATTGTTGTTGGAATTAGAGCAGTTAATGTAAACGACCGTTTTGGTTTTATAGCTCCTAAATTATTAAAGTATGTAAAGAATGGAGGAACTTTAGTGATGCAGTATAATACGCGACATAGATTAAAAACAGATGGTTTTGCTCCTTATGCTTTAAAGCTTTCACGTGATAGAGTTACTGAAGAAGATGCTGAAGTAACATTTTTAAAGCCTGAGCATGAAGTATTAAATACTCCTAATAAAATAACGAAAGCCGATTTTGAAGGATGGGTGCAAGAAAGAGGATTATATTTTCCTAATGAATGGGAAAAAGAAAAATATGACGCAGTGTTAAGTTGGCATGATAAAGATGAAACAGCTAAAGATGGTAGTTTGTTAGTAGCTAAATATGGTAAAGGGCATTATGTTTATACAGGGATTTCATTTTTTAGAGAGTTGCCAGCTGCAGTTCCTGGAGCTTACCGTCTATTTGTTAACCTAATTAGTTTGGGTAATGAATAAAGAAACCAACTGGAAGAAATGGTATTTTGCCTTAATTGCTACATTAACAATATTAGTAGTTACGTTTTATCTATTTACTAAACATTTTTCATGAGTACGATAGATTGGATAGTATTATTAGGGACACTAGCGTTTATTGTTATTTATGGCGTTTGGAAAACCCGTGGAAGCAAAAATTTAGAAGGTTATTTAAAAGGTGATAACGATGCTAAATGGTGGGGAATAGGAGTTTCAATTATGGCAACTCAAGCCAGTGCGATTACTTTTTTATCTACTCCTGGTCAGGCTTATACTGATGGAATGCAGTTTTTACAATTCTATTTTGGATTGCCAATTGCTATGATTATACTATCAGTAACTTTTATTCCAATATTTTATAAATTAAAAGTATTTACGGCTTATGAGTTTTTAGAAAGTAGGTTCGATCTAAAAACTCGTTCGTTAGCAGCAATACTATTTTTAGTGCAAAGAGGTTTAGCTGCAGGTATTACCATTTATGCACCAGCAATTATTCTATCTACTTTATTGGGTTGGAACTTAGGTTTAACTAACGTGTTTATTGGTGTGTTGGTAATTGTTTACACCGTTTCTGGTGGCACAAAAGCAGTAACACAAACTCAAAAACAGCAAATGGCTGTAATGATGGGAGGAATGATTTTAGCTGGAATAATGGTGATATCAATGCTTCCTCAAGATATTGGTTTTGGTGATGCTTTGCATGTTGCCGGTAAAATGGAAAAACTGAATGTTGTAAATTTTGATTTTGATTTTAACGATCGTTATAATTTTTGGAGTGGAATAACTGCAGCCTTATTTTTATTTATGAGTTATTTTGGTACAGATCAATCTCAAGTACAGCGTTATTTGTCAGGTAAGTCGATAAGAGAAAGTCGTTTAGGCTTAATGATGAATGGATTACTAAAAGTGCCAATGCAATTTATTATTTTATTTATTGGTGTAATGGTGTTTGTGTTTTATCAATTTAACCAACCGCCTATATTCTTTAATCAAGTAGAAAAACATAAAGTAGAGCAATCTATTTATGCAGATGACTTTAATAAAATTAAAGAGGAGTACAGTGCTGTTTTTGAAAAAAAGAAAGCAGAACTAAAAACTATGGTTGCAGCAGTTAATACCGAAGATGAAGCGGCTATTAGTGAAAGTAAAACCAAAGTAATGGCTTTACAACAAAGAGGTAATGAGCTAAGAGAAGAAACCAAAGATTTAGTTAAGAAGCTAAACCCTAAAGCAGAAACCAATGATAAGGATTATATTTTTATGACTTACGTAATGGATTTCTTACCTATTGGGATGGTTGGTTTGTTATTTGCCGTAATGTTTTCTGCAGCAATGAGTAGTACTGCTAGTGAATTAAATGCTTTAGCAAGTACAACTACAATAGATTTGTACAAGCGTTCTATCAATAAAAAAGGGGATGATAAACATTACCTAAAATCATCTAAGTGGTTTACTTTTTTTTGGGGAGCATTGGCTATACTCTTTGCCACAACAGCCTCATTGTTCGAAAACCTAATACAAGCAGTAAACTATTTAGGGTCTATCTTTTACGGAACCATACTAGGAATATTTGTTGTAGCCTTTTACTTTAAGAAGATAAAAGGAAATGCAGTTTTTATAGCTGCTATATTAGCAGAACTATCTGTAATCGTTATAGATTTACTTAATCGATATGAACATGGGCCAGAATGGCTTCAGATAGGTTATTTATGGTACAATGTAATTGGTTGTGGCTTGGTAATTCTTTTTGGTTACTTATTTCAAGCTATTTTAAGAAAGTAGGTAAATAAAAAAAGCTTATCAGATATGATAAGCTTTTTAAAGTTATGTTATAAAGTAATCTATTAAACTACTTTTACATTTGTTGCATTTAATCCTTTTGGACCTTCTTCAACATCAAAGCTTACTTTGTCACCTTCGTTAATTTCATCAATTAGTCCATTTACATGTACAAATACATCTCTATCACCTTCTTCTGGTGTGATAAATCCAAATCCTTTAGAATTGTTGAAAAATTTTACTGTTCCGTTACTCATAATAAAAAGTTATAAATTAGATGCAAATGTAGGGATTATATAATGGACTTAATCACATATGACTTAATCTTTTGTTTTACAGGGTTTTGCATTAACTTTATTAGTCCTATTCCATAGAATGAATCCCAACAACACTTCCTTCAGTATCCATAATGTATGCAATGTTTCCATGTTCACCAATACTAAATTTTGGTTGTATAATTTTTCCGCCAGCTTTTTCAACTCTGGCTAAAACATTATCCATTTTAGGGTTAGCATTTAAATAAACAAAAGTACCCTCACTACTAGGTTTATGATGTTCTCCAACTACTATAGCTCCAGATGCTTTCCCGTTTCCAGGTTCAAATGGGAACATAGCCATTTTAGATCCTTCCATTTCCATATATGTCATTTCTATTTTAAAAATAGTTTCATAAAACTTTTGACTTCTATTGATGTCAGTTGCTGGTATTTCAAACCAGTTTAAAGCATTTGTTGCGTTGTCCATGTTTTCGTTTTTTATAAAAGTATTAAATTCTATCATTAATTAACGGCATACTTAGTTTCTTAACTACAGCAACTATTCTTATCAAAAGAATTATACTACCAGAAATAATGATATTGGTTATTTCATTAAGGCCATAATAATCTAAGCCTACATATATTGATGCTCCAACAATACATGCTGTTGCGTATATTTCTTTTCTAAAAATTAAAGGTATTTCATTACAAAGAATATCTCTTATAACACCTCCAAATGTAGCTGTTATAACTCCAAACATAATAACCACAATGATAGGTACATCTAGTGCTAGTGCTTTTTGAACTCCTAAAATAGTGAATAGACCAATTCCAATACTATCAAATAAATAAACTGTTTTACGAATGTGTTTTGCTATTTTTTTAAATAGTAAAGCAAACGCAGTTCCAGCTATAACTGTATAAATGTAGGTGGTGTCAATAATCCAACTTATATCAATGTTTAAAAATAAATCTCGTAGAGTTCCACCCCCTAATGCTGTTACAAAAGCAATTATAAAGCCTCCAAACAAATCTAATTGTTTTTCTGAAGCAGCTAAAACACCGCTCATCGCAAAAACAAATACACCGAAATAATCTAAAAATGTAATTACACTCATTCTAGCATTTTTTTGTAAAAATATATTTTAATCATTTAATAATGAAAACCATTAAACCTTTGTTCTTTCCATTAGTCATAATAAAGTGTGTATAAACATATATTTATAAAAGGATAATTACTTTTGCAGTCTGTTTTAAAACAATGAATAAATTCATTTTAAGTTTATTAATCCTTCTATTTTCTATCCAAATTTTTGGGCAGAAGAAATCAACCTACCGTTTGTTTGGACATGTTTTAGATGATAATAAAGAGGCTTTACCTTATGTTGCAGTTGCTGTCTTTAGTGCTAAAGATTCCTCTTATGTAAAGGGTGCAGCAACAGAAATGAATGGTAAGTTTTCTATTCAACTTCCTTCAGGTAAGTATTACGCTAAAATATCTTTTCTATCTTTTAAAGATAAAACGATGCCCAATATAATTGTTACGGATAGTGATGTTGATTTAAGTAAAATACAATTAGAGCCTTCAGTTAAAAATTTAGAAGAATTTCAGGTAGTAGAAGAGAAAGCCTTAATGGAACTTGATTTAGACAAAAGGGTTTATAATGTAGATAAGGATGTTACAAATCAAGGTGCTGATGCAGCAGAAGTATTAGATAATGTTCCATCAGTTGCAGTTGATGTAGATGGGAATGTGAGTTTAAGAGGGAGTGAGAATGTGAGGATATTAATTAACGGAAAGCCTTCAGGAATGGTTGGTATAAGCACTTCTGAAGCGTTAAAACAATTACAAGGAAATCAAATTGAAAAAATAGAAGTAATAACTAATCCATCATCTAGGTATGATGCTGAAGGAGAGGTTGGGATTATTAATATCGTTCTTAAAAAAGATAAAAGAGAAGGTATTAATGGCTCTGTTAATGCCAATTTTGGTTACCCTAATAATTATGGAGGAGGATTTAATATAACAATTAAGCGAAAGAAATTTAGCGTTTTTACGGGGTATGGCGTTACTTTTAGAGATTCGCCAGGTTCTAATACTTCAAGTCAAAACTTTACTTATCCTGATACTAGCTTTAGTTATAATAGTGTATCGAAAACAGAACGCTTTAGTTTTGATAACAATTTTAGGTTAGGAACAGAAATATTTGTGAATGATTACAATACGATAACTATTTCTGGAAACACTAGTTTTGGAGATGGAGATAATACAACAGACCTAACTTATTCAGATTTTAATGAATTGGATGTGGCAACTCAAACAGTTAATCGTAATGAAGAAGAGGATAAGGATAGATTGTCGTATGATGTCAATTTTAATTACCGTAAGACATTTAAGAAAAAAGATAGATTATTTACAATTGATTTTAGCCATTCAGATAGGACAGATAATGAGAATTCAATTATTACACAGACTAATGACGTTGTAGTTGCTGAAAACCTTGAACAAAGAGTATTTAATAATGAAGGAGGTCAAAATTATGTTTTTCAAACTGATTATATACATCCAATAAAAAAAGGAAAGTTAGAAACAGGGCTAAAACAAACGATCAGAAAAATTGATGATGATTATGCAGTAGAACAATTTAATTCTTCTAATAGTGAATGGGAGTTCATACCTGGTTTTGTAAATTTTGTTTTATTTGAAGAAAATGTGTCAGCAGCTTATATTATGTATGGAAATAAGATGAAAAAGTTCTCTTATCAATTGGGCGTTAGAGCTGAGTTTACTGAATTGAAAACTGAATTAGTTACAACAAAAGAGATCAATAATAGAGATTACTTTAATTTTTTTCCAACTACTCATTTAAATTATGAAATTAAAAAAGGTACTTCATTTCAGTTAAGCTATAGTAGAAGGATTCAGAGGCCTAGGCATTGGTGGTTATTACCATTTTTTAGTTTTACTGATTCTAGAAGTAATTTTTCGGGTAACCCTAACTTAAATCCAGAGTTTACAGATTCCTATGAAGTTGGACATTTAAAAAATTGGGATAAGGCATCTTTACTTGCTAGTGTTTACTATCGATATACAACCAATAACATAACAAGAATTACTACTTCTGATTCAACAGGTATAACACAACGTAAGCCTATAAATTTAGGTGTTAAAGATGCTTATGGTGTTGAGTTTTCTGGTTCGTACGATTTAAAAAAATGGTGGAGTTTAAGGGGTAGTTTTAATTTTTATAGAGAAATTATTGAAGGTGAATATTTAGATGTGCAATATGGAAGTGATGCATATGTATGGACTACAAGATTAAACTCTAAATGGAATATAAAAAAGAAGGTGAACTTGCAGGCTTCATTTAATTTCAGAGCTCCTCAGCAATCCCCTCAAGGTGAAACCTTAGCACGATATTCGTTAGATACAGGATTCTCTTTTGATATTTTGAAAGGAAATGGAACAGTTACTTTTAATGTTAAGGATGTTTTTAACTCAAGAAGAAGAAGAAGTGTTTCATATGGAGAGAATTTTACATCAGAAAGTGAGCGTCAATGGCGTTCTAGGTATTTTAGAATTAATATAGCTTATAGAATTAATCAAAAGAAAAAACGAGGAGGAGATAGAGGTTATGATGACTTTAACAGTGATGGAGAAGGATAAAAAAAGGCTAAAAGAATTTCTTTTAGCCTTTTTAATTTATAATCACTTCAATTAATTTTTTATAATTCTCTCAGAATATTTCGCGTTTTCCGAAATAATATTGATTAGATACATTCCTGAATTTAAATCTTTAAGATCAATGGTAGTTTCTTCTTGAATTGTGGTTTGACTTAAAACTAATTTACCAGTAATATCATAAATTTCAATTCTCGATAATGATTCATCAGATATGTTAACAGTAATAACTTCATTAGCTGGGTTAGGGTATATGCTAACCTGGTTAGCTGTAACCGTCTCATTAACTCCTACAGGTTCATTGCCCTCATATACCCATATGTTATCAATATAAAGATTGTTTCCTTTCTTATTATACGACTCAAACTTAACTAATACATCATTTGTTGCATAACTTGTTATGTCAATATATTCTGTTCTCCAATGGTGTGGTAAAGTAGCATAAAAAGGAGACATTAGCGTATCGTGAGTTTCTAAATTAGTACCGCCTTTCTTATAAATTTGAGTATAACTGTCACCACAATCTGTAGAAATGTATATGCTTAACGTATCAGCAATAACAGTATGTCTCATTTGGTAAGCAAGATCAAACCTTAGGAATAATGAATCGTCATTTGGTAAGGCAATTCTTGTAGAAATCATTTCATCTTTTTCTCCCGAAGAACTATAGTTGATAAAATCCATATTAGCAGAAAAATAACCGTAAGGTAATCCACTAGTAGAAGCGGTATCCCAAGTCATTTCACCATCTGGATTGTTTATAATCCACTCAGAACTATCAATACGCATCATTTCAAAATCTTCTTTGTAAGGCAATACAGCATGTAAGTCTCTAATGTTAAACCTAGCTACTCTTTGATTATTAATATAGTCACATTCAATTTTAGTGGTATCAATTGTTGCTTTAACCTTTAATTCATAGTCTCCAAAACTTTGAGCTATAACCTGTCCTAAAACTACATGAACTGTGTCATTAGCTAATAAGTTACCTGACCAATTTTGATTTTGAATAGTTTCGTTATTAAGTTGGTAACTGATTGCTGCACTGGTGATAGTACTATCTCCTTTGTTTTGTAAAACAACTTTAGGGTTAATTGTTTGATCACATCTAATAAGCTTAGTTGGTTGTAATATTTCACTTACAGTTAAATCATAGTGATATTGATTAGGTGGTGTAGGAGTGTAGATTAAAGCTAAAGTATCAAAAGCAGCTTTCACATCAATCATCCCTTTACCATAAGTGTTATCCTCACCAGCTACACCTAGGTCTACAGCAGAATTATATAAGGCTAACAATATTTCTTCACCAGCAACATTTGGAAAAGCTTCTTTTAACAATAATACAGCTCCTGCAGCATGTGGCCCAGCCATAGATGTTCCTTGGTAATTTGCATAATTGTTTTGGTCTACACATGATCGGACGTTAACTCCTGGCGCAACAACTTCTGGTTTAATAGCTATTGATCCTGAAGCAGGACAAGCAGTTGGCCCTCTACTAGAGAATGCAGCAATTGGATTGCCAGCAATTTGAGAATTTACAGCACCAACAGTAAAAGTATTTACTAAGCCAGTACTTACATATTGAGGTTTTCCGATAGTAGTATCTCCAGAACCTTCATTACCAGCACTAAATACGTTTGCAATTCCTGCTGCTTCAATAGCATTAAACATTTGAGTAACATAACCAGCACAAATACTAGTATCATGATGCTCTCCAATCCCCCATGAATTGTTTATTGCATCTGGAATATCATCAGTAGTGTTTGTATCTCCATCAGGATTCAATGCAAACTCAAATACATCAATATATTCTGGTAAAGGCTTTATATCATTAAGGTTTGTTACAATTGGATCTGCTGCCATAAAGTAGGCATTAAAAGCAACCCCAATAGTATCATTTGTTGCTTGTTCTAATCCAAGAACAGTTCCTGTGGTATGCGTTCCATGAGCATTACCCTTGTCAACAGGTATAGGAGAATCAACAGCATGCCATGCTTGAGTAAGTGGTTGGTGGTTACCAAGCCATGCATCAGAAATAGCTGGATGATCTTTCCAAACTCCAGTATCTATACTATATAGTTTTCTGGCTTTACCAGTATAACCCATTGCCCATAAAGCAGGTGCATTTATTGCCGCTAAACCATTTTCAATTCCACCAACAGATTTTGTTGTTGAGGATTTCATCTCTACAACATCAACTACTTTTCCAGTAAAATGGTCATATAATTCAATGTAATCAACCTCAGGCATAGAGGCAAGCTGTTCTATAATACTTTTTTTAGCTTCAATACTCATCATGTTAATAATCCAAAATGATTTGTAAGAACTAACTTTTCCCATATTAGAATTTAGAAGAGTTATAACATTCTTTTGAGTAGAATTAGCTAATTGCATAGATTCTCTAATAACAGTTTTAGCTCTTGTGTCTAATGAAGCATTTTGCTCTTTAAGTTGTTGATTTAAGTAAGTGTGATTTACTTGGTCGCTAAAAACCACATTAACTTTTACATATTCAGAATTAGAAAGGGTATTCAATTTTGAAGTTAAACTATTAGTTATAGTAGCAGTTTGAGTATGTGCTAAGGCAGTTGAAAACAACAAAAACAGAGAAAGTATTATTTTTTTCATAAGCTTAAAATTAGATATCAAATATACTTAATTATAGAAGTTCTACATCTAATTTCTAACTTTTGGCACAGCTTTTGACTTTTAGGTTAAAAATCTTTAAAACCTAAAGACATGAAAAAATTAAATATCATATTAGTAATTATACTTCCTTTGTTTTTCACAAGTTGTATAGTGGTAGATAATACTCCAGGTCCAAACGGTAGAGATGGAGATGCATACTTTGGAGTGGATTATGAACATCATGCTCCTTATAGTTATTGGGATAATAATTCATCAATTCCATACAACCCAATTTTAGGTGAATATTATTTTACAAGACCAGGAATTTATGAATTTGAATATTTTATTAATCGTCATGATTATTGGTATGGTACTTATGAGGTTTGGATTAATAGAGGAGGAGTAGGTGGCCCACATGGCGAAAGAGGTTATGATGGACATGATACTTATTTAATGTTGATTTGCGATCCTAATGGTTTTCACGAACACAGAGATAATTGGAGAGTAAATGAAAATGAACCATTAGTTATAGAAAAATCAGATGGAAACTTAAATTTTAAAATTACAATACAGAAAGGTAACGTTTTAACTAGACCTGCACAGCAGCCAAAGTTTAAAAGAGATTTAAGAAGCTTTTAGTGTAAGTTAGGTGAGTGATTGGGACGCATTTTTGCGTCCCTTTCTTTTTTATAGAGAAACGATGCCTTCTATTTGTTCTGCTTTTTTATAAACAGCAATAATACTATCGGCAGTTATCATTACCTCTTTAGCAGATATACTAATAAACTTGTTAGAGCTCGATTGCCTTGTTGTTACTTGAGCCTCTGGTCCAAATAAAGCTTCAACTAAAGCTAAACGATGATTGTCTGCTGGTATAATAAATTTGAACATATAGAGAGTAGGAAATTTATGTTGCTCTTCTAACTTTTCTTTTAAACTAATGTAAAATTCTTCTTTCATATATAATGGTTTGTACTCGGGATGGGAGTCGAACCCACACGTCTATTGACACAAGCCCCTCAAGCCTGCGCGTCTACCAATTCCGCCACCCGAGTATGGCGTAAAATTAAATAATTGTTTCTGTTAATTCACCATTATATGAATGATAGCTTAAATCACTTGTTTGAAATGATTTAGATTCTTCATCGAAGTGCTTACATTCATCAATAGGCTTTGCATAGAGATGTAAACTTGCAGATTTTCCTTTATGAATATTAATAACTCGATGGAGTCCCATATCGTCTGTCATGTATGAAAAACGTTCAGACTCTAGTGTGAAGGTGTCTGTTAGTTGTGGTTTGTCGTTAACTAAGTCATACCTTAGTTCTTTAAACTCTCCAATAATATTATATAACCAACATTCTTGGTCGTTGTGAAAGTGAATAGATGATTCTTGTCCTTTATCCCAACAGAGAACCAATAGTTCAAAGTCATCATTTCTATAAATACAGTTTCGTGTGTATGTATTTTCATCCCATAAAAGATAGGGTTCAAATTCTGATTCGGGGATTTCTAATTGTTTGTAAATATTTTGCATTTCATCAATAGAACAGTTTTTAAGTGTTTCTATTAATGAGTCAATTGAGGTAATTTTTGTCATAATATACCTCTAAACTACGATTTATTGGAGGAAAAAAAAAGCACTTCTGAAAAGAAGTGCTTTAGTGACCTGGCTGGGGCTCGAACCCAGGACCCTCTCCTTAAAAGGGAGATGCTCTACCAACTGAGCTACCAGGTCTTCCGTTTTAAGGAGTGCAAATATAGTAGTGTTTTTCAAATAGCAAAAACTTTTTTGGGTTTTTTTAAAACTTATTTTTTGATAGTAATCCTAATCAATTATAGGACACCTAGTAAAAGGTTTTTCTCTATCAAATAAAAAACGATAAGTAGCATATTTCCGAAATACTTTAGCTCCTAAATTATCACAAACCTTTAGCATTTTAGGATTAAAATCTCCAATCCAAGTTAAAACTGTTCTGTTATATTGGGTTTTACCAGCAATATTTAATTGACTCCATTTTATCATAGCTCCTTCAACACCCTTGCTTTGAAAGGCTTTGTCAACACCAAAAACAATACCTACCATAGTTTTTGGCGTTTTCTTCCATTTATGGTAAAGAAATTTAAGTTTCCCAATCCAATTTAAATTTCCATTAACGTATTTAAAAATTTCGTTTAACTCAGGAATGTTAATGTAAAAAGCAATTGGTTTATTTTTATAATAAACAAACACCATAATTTCTGGGTCATATATCGGTTTAAGTGTCGACATGATTTTTCTTGCAGTTTTTTCATGCATATCTTTAAACCCATCATGCCCCCCCCAAGCAGCATTATAAACCGTTTTAAAATTATCAGCAATCTGATTTAAGCTTAAATTTTTAACGTTTTCTATTTTAAAATCCTGATCTTCAATTATTCTATCGTACTTTCTTAAAAAAACTTCTCTAACAGGAGTTTCCATATCTCTTTTATACATTAATTGATTGTAATAAACTTCAAAACCATAAGCTTTAAAAAGGTCGTTATAATAAACAGGATTATAGTTCATGGAGTAACTATTTGGCTCAGTAAAGTTTTCGGTTAATACGCCCCAAAACATATTTTTTTCCCCAAAGTTAATAGAACCATCCATTAATTCTGCACCTTGTTTCGTTAGCCATTCTTTAGAAATGTCAAATAATTTGTTGGCTGCGTCTTGATTATTGATGCATTCAAAAAAGCCAATACCACCATTGCTTACTTCTTCATGATTAATAAAAGCAGCAACTCTTCCAATAGTTTGGTTGTTGTCTTTTAAAATCCAACGAATTATTTTGCCGTTAGCGTGAGCTTTGTTTTGCTCTGGATTAAAAACTTTCTCAATATCTTGTTTTAAATGAGGAATCCAGTTTTTATCATTTTGGTAAATTTTGTAAGGAAGGTTTAAAAAATCTTTTATTGTTTTACTGTCTTTTACTTCAATTATTTGCATTTACCTATCTTTGTTTGCTAAGTTGACCATAAAATTAAGAAAGGCACGAGTAAATGAAGAATAAAGTAGTAATTGTTACAGGAGCATCATCAGGAATTGGAGAAGCATGTGCTATAGAGTTTGCTAAAAAAGGAGCAAATGTGGTAATAGCAGCAAGAAGTATTGATAAATTAGAAGCGGTAGCTGATGCTATTAAAAAAATAGGAGTAGAGGTGTTGGTAGTAAAATGTGATGTTTCAGTTAAAACGGATTGCGAAAATTTGATTAACGAAACAATAAAGCAGTTTAACAGAATTGATGTGTTGGTTAATAATGCTGGTATTTCTATGCGAGCAATTTTTAATGACATGGAGTTGGATGTGTTAGAAAGAGTGATGAATATTAATTTTTATGGTGCAGTTTATTGTACCAAATATGCTTTACCACATATCCTTAAAAATAAAGGTTCTGTTGTTGGAGTTTCTTCAATTGCTGGTTATTTAGGATTACCTGCTCGAACAGGTTACTCAGCATCAAAATATGCTATGCAAGGTTTTTTAGATGCTTTAAGAACTGAAAATTTAAAAACAGGGTTACATGTAATGGTAGCTTGTCCAGGGTTTACAGCTTCTAATATTAGAAATACTGCTTTAAGTGCCGATGGTAGCGCCCAAGGAGAAACACCAAGAGACGAAGGTAAGATGATGACTGCTGAAGAAGTAGCTAATCATATTGTAAATGGTGTAGTTAAAAGAAAACGAACTTTAGTATTAACTACTGAAGGAAAACTGGCTGTTTTTTTAGGAAAGTTATTTCCCAAGTTTGTAGAAAAGAAGGTTTATGCTGCAATGGCTAAAGAACCGAATAGCCCAATTAAATAGTTTGGTTAAGCATAGCAAAATATTCTTGATAGGTTTTATGGGAAGTGGTAAATCCACTTTAGGAAAAAAACTAGCTAAAAAAATTAATCAACCTTTTTTTGATTTAGATGTTGTTATTGAAGAAAAGGAAAACAAAACCATCACCGAAATATTTGAGCAAGAAGGGGAAGAGTATTTTAGAAAAATAGAGCAAAACACTCTAAAAGAACTAGTAACTACTAATTCTAACTTTGTAATATCCTTAGGAGGCGGAACTCCTTGCTTTTACGATAATATGGAGTTTGTTAATGCTAACGGAGCAAGTGTATATCTAAAGTACAATAGTGGTATTTTACATTCGAGGTTAATTAATGCTAAAACAGTGAGGCCTTTAGTAAAGGATAAAACGGATGATGAATTAAAATTGTTTATTGAGGATAAATTGACTGAACGCGAAGTGTTTTACAATCAGGCTCAGTTAACCGTTGAAGCTAAAAATTTAAGAGTAGAGGACTTGATAGAATTAATCTAATAAATTATACAATTCCTCTAGTTCTTCTTTCTTATCTAAATAACCTAAATTGTCATAAGTAAAAATAAGGTGTTGTATTAAACGTTTTATAATGGCTAAATTATCACATGGTTGATAGTATTTTTCATCTCGCTCTTTTTTTAGCTGATCTAAAAACTTATCAATATCTTCTCTACCAAAAACAGTCCCTCTGTTAAATACATTTAAATAAAACAATACTCCAACTTTTTGTTCTGCATAAGCTAATATAAAGTGGCCAGGCACATCCACACCATATAATGGAATGTTTAATTGCTGGCAAATAGCTAGATAAATAATACCTAATGTAATTGGGTTGCCCTTTTTTGTCTCTATTACGTTATTAATGTAAGAGTTTTGAGGAGAGTTAATATTTTTAGTGTTGCCATAAAATCCATGAATATCAAAAATAATACGGTTAAGAACTCGTATTTTTTCTAAGGCTGTTAGATTCTCGTTTAACTCAAGCCAAACATCTTGTTTTACCTGAGTTACATATTCAGTTATTTTATCAGCATCTAAGTCGGGATATTGATATTTAGCAATAATGGTAGCGCCATTTAATAAATTTTTATTCTCACTAGTATTCCAAGCTTTTAATTCATTTTTAATAGCCGTAAACTGTAATTCATGAATAATATCTTCGATTCTATCTTGTAATAAATGGTCGAAAGAATTTTCCCAAGCATCCTCTAAATGAGGTATAACATTATCTCCATACGAAATCAATTTGTTCTTGATTTCATCAAAAACATTATCGTCAGGATCGTCTAAAAGACTTATTAATGCACGTAATTCTGAATCAGACATATACCAAATATACGGTATATCGCTATGAAAGGTTTTTGATTGCGATTGACTTATTAACGTTGCTCTGTTAGTTTAGCGAGTGTATGTTCAATCAATTTTTTCATATGAGGCTTGTAATCTTCACTAAATTGGTTTGAAAAACGGTTGGCAATAACTAAACAAACTGTACAAGCATTATGGCCTAAAGCTCTACTTAAGCCATATAGGGCAGAGGTTTCCATTTCAAAATTTACTATTCTGTTATTGTTGTATTTAAACTTGTTTAGCTGAGCATTAATGTCTTTTTCTTTTAAAGGAATTCTTAAAACTCTACCCTGTGGACCATAAAACCCACCTGCAGTTGCAGTAATTCCAGTATAACAGCCTTCAGAAAGTAAGTTGAATAAGTCATCTGATGCTTTAACAAAATAAGGTTGAGCAAACTCTTTTAAATAATCTGTTTGTTCATAAAATTGCTTTAATAATTCAGTTTCTTCTTCGGTACTTTTGTATTCGTAATAGTTCATTAATCCATCCATACCCAAACCAAAGCTAGAAGCTACAATAGAGTTAACAGGAATATCTTCTTGTAAAGCTCCTGAAGTTCCTATTCTTACTATGTTTAATGAGGAATGTTGTTCTTTTATCGTTCTATTTTCTATATCTATATTGACTAATGCATCTAGCTCATTTAAAACTATATCAATATTATCTGTCCCCATTCCGGTAGACATTACAGATATTCTTTTTCCGTTTAATTTTCCAGTATGAGTTAAAATTTCTCTGTTAGAAATTTTGAATTCAATTTCATCAAAACAACTAGAAATTAACTGAACTCTACCTGGGTCACCAACTACAATAATATCTTTTGCAATTTGATGAGGATGCAACTTTAGGTGGTAAACACTGTTGTCATCATTTAAAACTAATTCGGATGGAGCTATCTTTTGCATATGTTAAACCATGGGTTAGCTTCAAATTTAAAACAAATTAGTGAAACTTTTATTTATCAATGTTATTTCAATTTTAAAAGTAAATATTTAATTATCTTCACATCTCAAAATCAATTTGATAAGTATGAAAAGAATAATTTTAATTGTGGGAGCATTATTACCGGCATTTGTTTTTGCTGGAGGGTTTCAATTAAATGTGCAAGGATTGAAGGCTATAGCAATGGGTGGAGCTTTTTCTGCTGTTGCATCTGATGCGTCTACTGTATTTTTTAATCCTGCGGGGATGTGTAACTTACAAGGACATCAAATTACAGCAGGCGTTAATATTATAGACCCTCATGTATCCTTACAAACTGCAGAAACTGCCAATATAGATCAAACATCAGGGCTTGGAACTCCTTTTCATATCTATTATTCTGGTCAAATTAATGAAAAAGTAAATATTGGTTTTTTAGTGAATAATCAATTTGGTTCAGCTTCTTCATTCGATGATGATTGGCAAGGAAGAAACATCATTCAGAATATTTCTTTAAAAACATTTATGTTTCAGCCTAGTGTTTCTTATAAATTACATGATAAAATAAGTGTAGGTGCTGGTTTTGTGTTTGCTATGGGAAGTTTTTCTACAGAAAAAGCTGTGCCACTTGGTTCTGCATTAACTAATGAAGGGAAAGCTCGTTTAGAAGGAAGTGGAACAGGAATGGGATTTAATGTTGGTTTGTATTCTCAATTTTTAACAATTGGAGATGATACAAAGAAAACTAAGTTCGCTGTTGGTTTAAATTATAAATCACAGTTAGGGGTGGAGCTAAACAATGGAGAAGCTCAGTTTACCGATATTCCTATCTCGTTAAGAGATAAGTTTCCTTCTACTACAGGTTTTAATTCAAAAATCACATTGCCATCGGTATTTACAGTTGGTTTAAGTGTTAAGCATATTAAGGCAGAAGATTGGTCGTTAGAGTTTGCATACGATTTAAACTATACAGGCTGGTCATCTTATGATACATTAGCTTTTGATTTTGAAAATGAAACAACACCAGATAGCAAGCAAATACAAGATTGGGATAATGTGTTGACACATCGTTTAGGACTTGATTTTACTTACAAAATGAAGTACAGTGTTAGGGCAGGTTTGTATTATGATAATACCCCTATGAAAGATTATTTAATAAGTCCACACTTACCAGGAGTTAGTCAAGTTGCTTATACAGCAGGTTTAGGATATAAAGTAAATGATAAGGTTTCTATTGACTTTTCTTTTATACGCCAAAACGCTAGTAGGGATGATGTGAGTTTAACAAGCTATAAGTTTGAAAAGGGAGATCCGATAGAAACAGGAGCTTTTAAATATAAATTTAATAGAAAAGCTAATGTTTATGGATTAGCAGTTAACTTGAAGTTTGGAGCAAAGAAAAAAGAGGAAGCAACAACAACAGAATAATATTTTAACTATGAAAAAATTAATATATACAACTCTTTCAATTACAGTTTTAACAAGTCTTTCTTGTACCAAAACACAATTTGATGAGTATGAAACTAATAATGGAGATGCTAATTTTACTACATTTATTTCATTAGGAGATTCTTACACACAAGGGTTTCAAGATGGAGGGTTGCACAATGAACACGACCAACAAGCTAATTCATACCCTTCTATAATAGCAAAACAAATGGGGGCAAATTTTGTTCAACCACTTGTTTCTGGAACTGGTTCTGGTTATATGCATTTAGAGTTTAGAAATGGCGAGATTGAAGTAATAAAAGCATTTGATCCTGATGTACCAAATAATGACCCTAACGCAATAGATTACGATCCGTCATTTAATACATGGGCTAATAAATCAATTAAGTATAATAATTTGGCTGTAGGAGGGCTAAATGTTAGAAATGTATTTGCCATTAATACAGCAGAAGAAAGTGTAAATCATATCTATTTAGGAAATGGAGCACCTGCTCCATTAGCTTGGAATGGTGTTTCAGGAGAGCCAATAAGCCCTTATGGTAGGTTTTTAGATTGGGGAACATTAAGTAATCCGGTTGAATATATTGAACAAATTAGAAATAGTAGTGCTACTTTTTTTACAAACTGGTTAGGTGTAAATGATGCAATGAGTTGGGCAAAGGAAGGTGGGGATGATATTAGTGGATCTTCTCTTCAAACACTTCCATCAAATTTCAGAATTAAGTATGATTCTGTTTTAACAATTTTACAAGATCTAGGTGCTCAAGGAGTTTGTGCCACAATACCTGATGTAACTGAAATGCCTTTTTTTACCACTATTACTTTAGATATATTGTTGAAGGATGTTTGGATAAAAGAAGGGGCTGATACAACTATGATTAGAAAAGCAACCAATGATGATTTAATCTTGCTTACAGCAAAAGGTTATTTAGAAGATAATTTTGGTAATTCAGCTTCTAATCCATTGCCTCATCAAGTTGTTTTAGATAAAGATGAGATTGTTTTAGTTAAAAATCATACAAGTTCATTAAATGCTGAGATTATGGCATCTGCTTCTAAACATGGCTACTCGGTAGTTGATATGCATGGTTTTATGGGGAGATTAGTCTCAGGGATGAACTTTGATGGAGTTGATTATAGTACAAAATTTATTGAAGGAGGAGCTTATTCTATTGACGGTCTTCATCCTAACACTAGAGGTTACGCATTTATAGCAAATGAATTTATTAAGGTTATAAACTCATCATACGGTTCAGAATTAAGGCCTGTATCACCAAGTAATTATAAAGGGATAGTATTTCCTTAAATCAAAATTATATACAAAAAAACCGCTGTATAACAGCGGTTTTTTTTATGTATGAAACTATTATTAGTTCTTAATAATAACTTGAGAGAAGTTATTGCTTTTTGAATCAACCTTAACCATATAAGCTCCTTGTGGTAATTCAGAAACATCAATTTTAGTAATGTAATTGTTTACAGATATATTTTTTACTAATTGACCAGTAGTATTATAAATTGAAATAGTAACATTTTCAATGTTGTTTAATTCAATATTAATAGCATCTGTAAATGGGTTTGGATAAATTCCTTCAACAAGAATGTTACTTTCTATATTATCAATAGAAGTTGGGTTAGTTATACAGTTCTTTTGATTCGTAGTTTGTAGATTACTAGGGTTACAATCTAAAATGTTATATAAAAACATCGCTAAGCTATCCTTATTATCTTGTAATATAGAAGTAGAATTAGCAAAAGGAGGATGATCTCCACCAGTATAGCTATCAAAATGATTGTAAATACCTAAGTTACTTAATCTAACAGTTATTAAGCTACTACCGAACAAATCTACAGGGTTAGTTCCGTTTAATGGTTTACCTAAACCATATTTAACTGTTTGATCATTTTGAGCATGAGAACCATACCAAGGAACATCAGTTGCATCAATCCAAGATGTATCTGCAATAGCACCAGCAAAACCAAATGTTCCATTGCTTCTAGAGCAGTAACCTGGGTTGCCACTATTACCTTCTAATCCGCCTATCTCTCCAGCCCATGTAGCCCATTGAGTAGATAGTTTGTTAACATCATCCATGTATGTTAGATTGATGCCTAAGATTCCTCCGGCTGATGTGCCTCCAATAAAAATTTGATCAGGATCAATTTTATAAGTATTAGTTGTTGCTGCATCTTTTCTGAAATATCTAATGGCAGCTTTACCATCTTGTATAGCATTAAATACAACCTTAACTGTGTTTTCTTCTGAAATTAAGAAAAAAGCGTTAGGAGCAAGTCTATATGATATTGAAGCACAAACGTATCCTTTTTTAGCTAATTCAGATGCCATGTAAGCAATGTCGGAAGAACCTTTGTCTCCTGCGATGAAAGAACCACCATGTGCAAAAATTACTAATGGCCTCATAGATGCAGTGTCACCTTGCGGTTCATAAACATCCATCATTAAATTAACAGGGTTGTTACTTAAGTCTGTGTTGCTACCATATTGAATGTCAAAAGTAGTGTCAATAATTGAGTAAATGTCTGTTTGATATCTGCCATTACATTGTGCAGAAGATTCTTGTATTGAAGCTAATCCAATAATTGCAGAAGCTAAGATGTATAGTTTTTTCATATATAAAGTTTTTTATTTGGTTTAAAATTAATAAATAATTAAAGCTTAGTTATTTTTACTGGATGAAAATTGCTGCTGGAGATAAGGTTAAATTCATAAATGAGAATTTAGAAGGTGTAGTTAAAGAGGTTTTGTTAGATTCTACAATTTTAGTAGAAGCTAAAGATGGCTTTGATTATAAGGTAGGGATGTCTGAGATTATTGTTATTGGTGAAGACAATTCTCTTCACTATAAT
>JARGOE010000003.1:12554-35906 GCA_029210015.1 Vicingaceae bacterium | reverse complement strand
TGATAAAATAAAAACCTAATTTTGTGAAACAAATCGTTCTATCGCTTCATTTATGAAGAGGAAAGTCTGGACAACATAGAGAATCCGACCTTGTGAAAGCAAGGGTGCTTTAATAGGAATATTATAGTAACAGAAAGTGCAACAGAAAATAAACCGCCTTTGGGTAAGGTTGAAAAGGTGAGGTAAGAGCTCACCAGTTGTAAAAGTAATTTTACAAGCTTGGTAAACCTTCGGAGTTGAAAAATCAAATAAACCAGGAGTTGAGGGTTTCTCGCCCAATCTTGGAGGGTAGATTGTTAGAGGTTAAGGGTAACTTTAATCCTAGATAAATGATAGAACTCGACAGAATCTGGCTTATAGATTTGTTATTTAACCCCGAAGTAATTCGGGGTTTTTTATTTTTTAAAAACGAAATATCGCATTAATAAAAAATTATAACTCCAAGCTATGGTTATTGCAACAATAACTTTTGATAATTTGTAATCAAATTCAAACAACCAATCAGTTAACAGGTATACGGCTAAAGTGTTTAGTACAAGACTTCCGAAAGAAACTATAACGTATTTCCAAAGTTGATTAATTAGTTTGTTTTTTGATCCTGCAAATGCCCAATAACTTGAAATGAAAAAATTAGTTGCAGCCCCAAATAATGCACCTGTTGCATTGGAATATACATACCAAAATAACATTGCTTCAGTTAAAAAAATGGTTACTCCAAAATCAATTATAGTTGCAATAAAACCAGCTATTTGATGTCTAAATAAAGTATATAGCCAATGATCTTTACTCATAAAAACCGAATAATGATTAGTAAAACAATGTTTCCATAAATACCTGCTAACATATCATCAGCCATTACTCCTAAACCACCTCCCAGGCTTTCCATTTTTCTAATTCCTAAAGGTTTAGCTATATCAAAAAAACGAAACAATACGAATGCGATTAGTAGGTTTAACCAAGTGAAAGGGATAAACATCATGGTAATCCATAAACCAATAACCTCATCTATCACTACCTTCTGAGGATCTTTTCCCCATTCTTTTTCAAGGTTGTTTGTAGCAATAATTCCTAAAACTGTGGTTCCGGTAATTAGTCCAATAAATAGAATAGGGGTAGAAGTGGTTGAGATTATATTGTATTTTTCAAATAACCATAGTGCAATACATCCAACAATTGCTCCGGCAGTTCCAGGTGCAAAAGGTGAATATCCAGCACCAAGTGCTGTTGCAAAGGCTTTGTAAATAATTTTCATAATACAAAAATAAAAAAGGCTGTTAAGTTAACAGCCTTTTTTATGTTATACGTTGTTTCCTATTCGTAATCTAAACCTAGGTGAGTAATTAAATCTTCACCTTGTAAATGACGTAAAGTATTCTTTAACTTCATTTCTTGTTTAAATATATCATGTAAAGGTTGCATCTCTTTAGTTGGTGTTTGAGGAGCTTTAAAGAAGAATGATAACCATTCTTGAATTCCTCCCATATTAGCTCTAGAAGCTAAATCTAAAAAGATTGCTAAATCTAAAACTAAAGGTGCAGCCAAAATAGAATCTTTACACAAGAAATCTACTTTAATTTGCATTTTGTATCCTAACCATCCAAAAATATCTAAGTTATCCCAACCTTCTTTGTTGTCACCATGAGGTGGATAATAGTTAATTCTAACTTTGTGGTATAAGTCTTTGTATAAATCAGGGTTTTTTTCTGGCTCTAAAATACTATCTAAAACACTAAGCTTAGACATTTCTTTAGTTTTGAAACTAGCTGGATCATCTAATACCTCTCCATCTCTGTTTCCTAAAATGTTTGTTGAGAACCAACCAGCAATACCTAATGAACGTGTTTTTAAGCCAGGAGCTAAAATAGTTTTCATTAAAGTTTGCCCTGTCTTAAAATCTTTACCACAAATTGGCACATTGTTTTTCTTCGACAATTCAATTAATGCTGGAATATCAGCAGATAAGTTAGGAGCTCCATTAGCATAAGGTACACCTTCCATAATTGCAGCATAAGCATATATCATACTTGATGGAATGTCATCATGGCTGTTTCGTAAACCTTCTTCTAAGCTCTCAATTGTTTGATGAACATCAGATTCTTCAATGTAAACCTCAGTAGATCCACACCAAACCATTGCTAATCTATCGCAATTGTTGTTGGCTTTAAAATCTCTAATATCTTGTCTTAATTGGTCAGCTAAATCCATTTTAGAAGTTCCAGACTTATAGTAAGTACCTTCTAATTTTGTTACATATTTTTTATCAAAAACAGCTTTCATTGGTTTGATAGCTTCCATTTCTGGTTTTAACTGATCTAATAAGTATCTGTCTAGAACACCAGCATTTTTTGCTGATTCATATACATTATCTTCAAAAATATCCCATCCACCAAAAGCAACTTTACTTAAATCTGCTAAAGGAATAAAATCTTTAATTAAAGGAGTATTATCTTCTGTTCTTTTGCCAATTCTAATAGTCCCCATTTGAGATGTTGAACCTATTGGTTTAGAAATACCTTTGTTTACAGCGTAAACTCCAGCAATTAATGTTGTTGCTACAGCACCTAGACCAGGTAATAAAATACCTAATTTTCCATCAGCACTAGCTATATTTTGACTCATATTTAAAAGTTTAAATTTTTAAGACGACAAATATATGAATTACTTGGGTAATTTAAATATTTGGAGAGGGTAATAAAGTATAGAAATAATGAATATTTATTTTGTAATCTTTTCGTAAATGAACTTGTTTGTTTTTACATCTTTCCCAAACAGTTCCATAGATAGCACATCTTGTATAGTCTTAGAGTCATCTACCATTAAATATATCTTTTCAAGTATTGCTATAGCTCCATTAATTTTGGTAATAACTTTTGGGCTGCCATCTTTATTTTGAGTGACATACAGCTTGCGGTCTTTCATAGCTACAAGGCTAAATACATAGGTGTTATCTTTGTTAGGAACAGGCTTAACTTTAAAGTCAAACGCAAAAGTTTTTTCTAGCCAACCTAATTTTTTCTTTCTACCGTCTTCTTGGTACCTTCGCCAAAAAACTTCAATAGGGTCTTTGGGGTTCATCTTGCCATTAGCATCTAATAATAAAGCATAGACAATGGCATTTGGGTTGGTGTTTTTGTGGATATAAAACATCACATTAGGATCGTCAGGAACTGTCCGTTCATCAAATACTTTTAAACGCTCTTTGCCCTCTTGAGCAAAGAGAATAGGAGTAGTTATTAAAAATATTAAGCTGAATATGAAAATTACGTTACGCATTTTCCTTATCTCTTTTATTAAGTTCTATTCTACAATGATTCAGCCTTTGAAAAGCTGTAAAGTTTGACATAAGAGCAACAAATGTAACTGGCAAAGTAAAGATAGAAACTGTTTCAAATAATGTGATAGGACTCATAGAGCTTGTGAAAGAGAAATGTCCTAGAAAGTAGTAGGCAATACCGCAAAACATAGCCGAAGCACCAATTGTTACAACTCTTGCTGGGCGTTGCATCAAGCCAACAGAACATTCAATTCCCAATCCTTCTGCTCTAGATCTTGTATAGCTCACCATCATAGAACCAATTAAAGCAATAAATGCAAAAAGTGAACTTAAAAAGTAATCTTGAGAAACCAAGTAATAGCAAATGCCTAAAAACATTACTAGCTCACTATATCTATCAACAACCGAATCATAAAATGCTCCAAAAGAGCTTGATAAACCGCCAACTCTAGCTAATCTACCATCAATCATATCAAAAAGGCCAGCAATTAAAATGGTAAAACCTCCCCACCCAACATAAGTCATATCAGTTCTATCATCTTGCTCGGCACCTATAATAAAGATAACCGAAGCTACAATATTTAAAAATAAACCAAATGTGGTAATCATATTTGGAGTAACCCCAATTTTAGCTAAAAGCTTAATTAAAGGGTTTAGAATATTGTAAATAATTAATTGGGCTTTGCTTTCTCCTGCCATTTATTGTCTTAAAAAAATTATAAATGTGGTTTACATTAACAGTGCCAAAATTAGGTAAAACTTTTAGTTGCCATTTTTAATAAATAATATATTATTAGTAGTGAATTGTTAGGAACTTTACTTTTGTTATTAATGATTTAGCATTTATCTTTTATGATTTGTTATTTTTGTCGCCACTTAATAAATAATAAATTATGGCTTTAAAATGTGGTATTGTAGGTCTTCCAAATGTTGGTAAATCTACTTTGTTTAATTGTTTGTCTAATGCAAAAGCACAATCTGCAAACTTTCCTTTTTGTACTATAGAACCTAATGTTGGTGTAATTACAGTGCCAGATGATAGGTTAGAAAAATTAGAAGGTTTGGTTAAGCCAGAAAAAGTACAGCCGACAACTATAGAAATTGTTGATATTGCTGGTTTGGTAAAAGGAGCAAGTAAAGGAGAGGGGTTAGGAAATAAATTTTTAGCCAATATCAGAGAGACTGACGCAATTATACACGTGTTAAGATGTTTTGAAGACGATAATGTGGTGCATGTTGATGGAAAAGTAAATCCTATTAATGATAAAGAGGTAATTGATTTTGAATTACAGTTAAAAGATTTAGAAACAGTTCAGAAAAAGTTAGAAGGAATAAAGCGTAAGGTAAAAACTGGAGATAAAAGTGCGGTTAAAGAACAAGAAGTTTTAATGCGTTATGAATCTGCATTAGAAGCTGGTAAATCTGCAAGAACTGTTGAAGTTAATGAAGAAGAGTTTGAATTTATTAAAGATTCTCATTTATTAACCAATAAACCAGTTTTATATGTTTGTAATGTAGATGAAGGTTCTGTAGTTGATGGAAATGAACATGTGGAGGCAGTAAAAGCTGCTGTTGCTGATGAGGGAGCTGAAGTAATAATGATTGGTGCTCAAATAGAAGCAGATATTGCTGAATTAGAAACTTATGAAGAAAGACAAGAGTTTTTACAAGATTTAGGTTTAAAAGAAGCAGGAGTTAATGTATTAATAAGAGCTGCTTATCGATTATTAGATTTGGATACTTATTTTACTGCCGGAGTTAAAGAGGTTAGGGCATGGACCATAAGTAAAGGAATGACTGCTCCACAAGCTGCAGGAGTAATACATACAGATTTTGAAAAAGGCTTTATTAGAGCAGAGGTTATTAAATACAATGATTTTGTGACTTTAGGTTCTGAAGCTGCTTGTAAAGATGCTGGTAAAATGGGAATTGAAGGAAAAGAATACATTGTTGAAGATGGTGATATTATGCACTTTAGATTTAATGTGTAATTGAAAACTAAAATTCAATTATTTAGAATCATAAATTTCCATTATATTTAAAACTTATTATTTAAAATTAATACCATGAAAAAAAGATTATTATTGATTACAACAGTTTCATTAGGCTTGTTAGCATGTGGAGACGTTGATATGGAAGAGGCTGACACTTTAAACCATGATTTATTATCTGCAGTAGATGAATTAGCAGATGAAACAGCAGAAGTTGAAACTGAAGAAGTTGCAACTGATGATTTATATCATTCTGAGGATGGTAGATTTAAGGTTAAATTTTTAGGAGAGCCTAAAGTGTCATCAGATGTAGTTCCTACTGATGTTGGAGATATTGAAATGATGTCATTTTTATATGAGAAAAGTGTTACTGAAGCTTATATGGTTGCTTACAGTGATTATCCAAGTGCTATGGTAGAAAAATCTTCAGTTAAAGATATGTTGGTTGGTGCAAAAAATGGATCAAGTGGAAACTTAGGTATAACTTCTTTTGATTTAGATGAAGAGGTTGAGCTTGATGGAAATCCTGGTATGTACTTTAAAGGTAGTGCAAACAGTATTTATGCTGAATACAAAATGTTTTTAGTTGCAAGTAGATTGTATCAAATAGCAATTTTAAGAGATGGAAGTTACTCAATGCCAGAGCGTTCTGATGATTTTTTCAACTCATTTCAATTGGTTGATAACGCAGAATAACTAAAGATATCTTTCTTTAAGAATATTAATATGGTGGGCTTCGTGCCCACCTATTATATATCCAATAGCCAATACCGTTAATTTATTTCCATTTGCAGTTCCTTCTCGTTCAAGCATTTCTTCTGAAAAACTATCAAATAGAGCAATTGTTGACGCTCTTACTAAGTCCATTTCTTTCTGAATATCACAAATTGTTCTATCTTTAGCGTTAGAGTAGGGAATGTAACTATCATGATCATAACCAGGTAAATCTGTTTTGTCATTTCTAGCAAAACGCAAGGCTCTATTACAAAATATACGTTCAGTATCAATTAAGTGAATAAGAAGTTCTTTAATAGTCCATTTCCCTTCATTATAAGCATAATCACCCTGATCCTCAGTAATTAAATCTAATAATTCATTAGTTTTTAAGTGTGTGTTTTCTAGTACCTTTAAAACGTTATCATCTTTATTAACTAAACTAATATAGTAATTAAAGTATTCTGCAAAATTGTGTGACTCTATTGGATTGCTCATATTAATCTTATTTAAAGTAAAAGTAACACATTTAGAGTTTTATCTCTCCTTAATAAATCATAAATTTACGTCCTTTCAATAAAAATATGATATGGTTAAAATAAAATTTGGAACAGACGGTTGGAGAGCTATTATAGCTAAAGATTTTACAGTAGATAATGTAGCTAGAGTTACTTTAGGAGCTACAGAATGGTTAAAACAGAATTTTGATAACCCATCAGTGGTTATTGGTCATGATTGTAGGTATGCTGGAGAGTTGTTTGCAGAAACAACTACAAAGGTGTTTGCAAATGCAGGTATTAAGGTTTATTTAGCTAAAGGCCCAGTTTCAACACCGATGGTTTCTTTAGGAACATTAAATCAAAAAGCTAGCTTAGGTATTGTATTAACAGCTTCTCACAACCCACCTACATATAACGGTTATAAATTAAAGGGGCATTTTGGTGGACCATTATTGCCTAAAGAAATTCAAGAAGTAGAAGATTTAATTCCAGATACAAATTCTATTGATTTAGAAACTTTAACAATTGAAGGTTTTAAAGAACAAGGGTTAGTAGAAAATATTGATTTAGAAACTATGTATTTTGATCATGTTGAAGCAAACTTTGATATGGATGCAATACGTAATTCAGACATGAATTTTGCTTACGATGCGATGTATGGTTCAGGTCAAGATGTAATGAGAAGATTATTGCCAGATATTGATTTTTTACATTGTGAGCATAACCCAGGGTTTAATGGAACTGCGCCAGAGCCTATTCACCGTAACTTGGGAGAGTTTTCTGAGATGATTAAACTTTCAGAGGGTGGAATTGACTGTGGTTTAGCAACTGATGGAGACGCTGATAGAATTGGCTTGTATGACAGTAAAGGTAATTTTGTTGATTCGCACCATATTATTTTGTTGTTAATCAAATATTTAGTGGAGGAAAAAAAATACACAGGTAAAGTGGTTAATGCTTTTTCAGTAACTCCAAAGGTGAAGAAAATGTGTGACCATTATGGACTAGAATATCAAGTTGTTCAGATTGGATTTAAAAACATTGCTGGAATAATTTTGGAAGATGATGTGTTGTTAGGAGGGGAAGAATCGGGAGGGATTGCAACTAAAGGTCATATCCCTGAAAGAGATGGGATATGGATGGGATTGATTATTTGGGAGTACATGGTAAAGTCTGGAAAAACCCTAGAAGAATTAATTGAAGGGGTTTACGAGATAGTAGGTGAGTTTAAGTTTGAGCGTATAGATATGCACTTAAAAGAAGAAGAAAAACAAGCTATTATTGCTAATTGTAAAGCGGATAATTATAAATCTTTTGGAGATTTAGAGGTAAGGAGATTGGAGACAATAGATGGTTTTAAGTATTTCTTTGATAATGATGAGTGGGTAATGATTCGTCCTTCAGGAACTGAACCAGTTTTAAGAACTTATGCAGAATCTTCAACTACTGAAGGGGCTTTTAAAGTTTTAGAAAAAACACACGCTGAGTTCAAAAAATAGTGGATAATAAGGTTAAATATAATTTCTTAAAATCTGCATTGACAACAGATAATCCATTAATGAGTACTACTCGATTTATGGATTGGTTGGAAGAAAAGAAAAAAGATGTTAACCATATAATAACCCCTATTCCTTTTGCAGATATGCAGGATTGGAAGTTTGAAGAAACTACAGGGAATTTAATTCACAATTCTGGTAAGTTTTTTTCAATCGAGGGTATAGACATTAATACAAATTGGGGAAATGTTACTCATTGGCAACAGCCTATTATTAATCAGCCAGAAGTTGGCTTTTTAGGTATTCTTACAAAAAAAATAGATGGGATACTTTATTTTTTAATGCAAGCAAAAATAGAGCCGGGTAATATTAATGCTGTTCAAATTTCACCAACTTTACAAGCAACAAAAAGTAATTACACCCAAGTACATCAAGGTAGCTCTCCAAGTTACTTGGAGTACTTTATGGCTGAACGCGAAGATGTAACCGTTTTGTTAGATCAACTGCAATCAGAGCAAGGAGCTCGATTCTTAAAAAAGCGTAACAGGAATATTATTATTGAAATAAGTTCTGATATTGAAGTGAAAGATGAGTTTTGTTGGTTAACACTAGGTCAGATTAAAGAACTATTAACTCACGATAATTTAATTAATATGGATACTAGAACAGTTATTTCTGGTATTCCTTATGGAGCTAGTGAGATGCTGAAAGAACTGGGCTTAAACTTAGTTAATGATTACGAATCAGGATTACTCCAATCAGAATTGGATACTGAAAATGCTTTAAATACAACAGAAGAAATTATTTCGTGGATTACCCGTTTAAAGGCTTTTGCTGAATTAGAAGTTAATAAAATACCTCTAAAAAGAGTTAAAGGATGGGTTAAAGATGAAATAAAAATCTTCCATCAAGATAGAAAGTATTTTGAGGTTATTGCTGTGAAGGCTGAGATAGGAAATAGAGAGGTAGCAAGTTGGACACAGCCTTTGATGAAATCAGCTCAAGAAGGATTAATTGCATTTATAATAAAAAAAATAAATGGGGTTTATCACTTTTTAGTTCAAGCTAAAATGGAATCTGGAAACTTTGATATTATTGAATTAGCCCCAACGGTTCAGTGCTTAACTGGTAATTACCGTAAAGGACAAAATGAATATGAGGTAGAATTTATCGATTATGTTATAAACCCTCAAGAAAATGGAGCTAAAGTACATTATGCTACATTTCAATCAGAGGAAGGTGGTCGTTTTTATCAAGAGCAAAACAAAAATATGATTATTGAAGTTTTTGATGATTTTGAAACCAGTGTTTCTGACAAGTACAACTGGATGACTTTAAATCAAATAAAAACCTTTATAAAGTTTAATAACTACTTAAATATACAGTCAAGAAGCTTGCTTTCAGCTGTGAAATTCACATAATGAATAAATTAAAAATCGGTGTGTTAGGATGTGCTAACATTGCAAAACGTAATGTTATTCCTGCTATTTTAGAGATAGAAGGACTGGAATTGATTGCTGTTGCAAGTAGAGCCCAGGAAAAAGCTGATGAATATGCAGGTTTATTTAATTGTGAAGCAATAGAGGGTTATCAAAAGTTAATAGAAAGAAAAGATATTGGTGCTATTTATATGTCTTTACCAACTGGCTTACATGAAGAGTGGGTTGTTAAGGCTTTGGAGGCTGGCAAGCACTTGTTAGTAGAGAAATCATTAGCAATGAATTATGCTTCGGCACAACGAATGGTAACTTTAGCTAAAGAAAAAGGGTTGTTGATTATGGAGAACTTTATGTTCCTGTATCACGGACAACACCAATTCGTAAAAGACTTAATCGCTAAAGGAGAAATTGGAGAGATTCGTTGTTTTAGAAGCTCTTTTGGTTTTCCACCATTAGATGCAGCTAATTTTAGGTATGATAAAGTATTAGGTGGTGGAGCATTGTTAGATGCTGCTGCTTATACAATAAGAGTTAGCCAATTGTTTTTAGGGGATGATATAAAAGTGCAAGGAGCTTCTTTAAATAATGAAGGAGAAGAGGTCGATATTTATGGAGGAGGGTTCTTAAAAAATAGTAACGGAAGTTTTGCAGATGTTGCTTTTGGGTTTGATAATTTTTATCAATGCAATTATGAAATATGGGGAAGTGAAGGGAAAATTACAGCAAAAAGAGCATTTACTCCCGGAGTAAATTTTACCCCAATAATTACTTTAGAAAAACAATCAGAACAATTTGATTATGAGGTTGATGCTGAAAATCATTTTGTAAATATTCTGAATGAGTTTAGGAGGTGTGTTGTAGAAAATGATATGCCAAACAAGTATGCTGAAATTTTAAATCAAGCACGATTAATACAAGAGTTTAGAGATAAAGCAAATGACTAAGAATAGAGACTTCGACAACTTTGATGAGTTTGCCAAAGATTATCGTGATACTCATGATAAGTCGGTGGAGATGAGTGGTGCTGATAGTGACTATTTTAGTGAATATAAAATAATTGAATTGTTAAAACATGAGGATACTTTGAATCCTTTGAAAATATTAGATTTTGGTTGTGGAGATGGCAATAGTTCAAGGTATATTTTAAAGCATTTTCCTAACGCAACAATTTACGGAATTGATGTTTCTGAAGAAAGTATAGCACAAGCTAACCAAAAAGGTTTAAGTAATGTTGCTTTCAAATCCTTTAATGGAGCTGATATTCCTTTTGGGGATAATGAATTTGATTTAGTTTTTACCTCGATGGTGTTTCATCATATTGAGCATAGCTTGCATCAAGAAATTTTAAAAGAGATTTATAGAGTTTTAAAAATAGGTGGTAGGTTTTATAATTTTGAGCATAACCCCAATAACCCTTTAACTCGTAAGGTTGTAAATGAGTGTCCTTTTGATGAAGATGCTGTTTTATTAAAGCCATCATATCATAAATCTATTATCGATAAAAGTGAGTTTAACCTAGTAAAATTGAATTATACCTTGTTTTTACCAAGGCATAAACTCTTTAAACTTTTCCTTCCTACTGAAAAATTATTATCTTGGTGTCCGATTGGAGCACAATATTACATTAAAGCAATTAAGTGAACGATAGTATTGAAATATCAATAGTTAGCCCTGTGTATAGAGCTGAGCCAATAGTAGATAAACTGGTGGAACGAATTGTTGCGTCAGTTTCTAAACTGACTAGTTCTTATGAAATTATTTTAGTTGAAGATGGTGGGAATGATGGTTCTTGGCAAAAAATAAAAGAGAATTGTGTTAAAAACACAAATGTAAAAGGGGTGAAGTTGAGTAAGAACTACGGGCAACAACATGCTTTACAGGCAGGGTTAGACTTCGCTAAAGGAAATTATATTGTTACAATGGATTGTGATTTACAAGACCAGCCAGAAGAAATTTACAAGCTTTTTAATAAATGTAAAGAGGGGGTTGAAATAGTGGTGGCAAGTAGAAAGGATAGACAGGATGGCGCTTTCAAGAAAATGTTGTCGCGTATTTTTTATGGTGTATTAGGTTACCTTACAGAAACTAAACAGGATAGAACTGTTGCTAATTTTGCTTGTTATCAACGTAAAGCTGTAGATGCTATGGCTCAGGTTAAAGATCATAATCGTTATTATCCAATGTTACAACAATTAGTAGGTTTTAAATATGTTAAAGTTGAAATTGAGCATGCTGACCGTGAAGAGGGTAATTCCTCATATTCTTTTGGGAAAAGAATGAGATTGGCAATGGATACAATTTTAACTTTTTCTGATAAACCATTGCGTTTAACTGTTAAGTTTGGGGTATTGCTTTCATTTTTATCAATATGTGTGGCAATAATAATGGTTGTTATGTATTTTTTTAGCGATGTAAAAGCAGAAGGCTGGGCAAGTTTAGCTTTAATGATTAGTTTCTTTTCAGGTTTAATAATAGCAGTATTAGGAGTTGTTGGGCTTTATGTTGGTAGAACATTTGAGAGTGTTAAGCAACGGCCAACATATATTGTTCAAGAAATCAAAAATTAGTTTTAATTTATTTTTCTTTGCAAAAATCATGGCAATAATATATCTTACATGAAACTTATTTAATGCTCATAAAAAATAAAATAACTGTTTTATTATTTTTCTGTGTTTGTTTTTTTCAAAATGTAGCTTGTCAGAAATTCGCTGATAAGAATTTTTATTTAATAGATTCTCTTGAATTAGGTGATTTAACTAAAACAGATAAATCACTAATTGATTCATTATTGAAAGAGTATCATAAAGAACCTCACGATAGCGTTAAGCTTGATCAGTTAACAGTATTGATTTCAAATTGTGAGAATAATATTTGGATAAAATATAATGATTTGCTGAAGCACCAATCAGAACAGTTGATAAAGTCTACTGGAGCAAAGGTTTATAAAAGATATTTAGCATCAGCTTACAATAACTCTGGTTACTACTTTTTTCAAAACGATGAGCCATATAAGGCTATAGAGAATTTTGAGAGAGCAGTAAAATTAAGTGAACAAGCAGAAGATTTAAAAGTAATACCTACAGCATTAAATAATATTGGATATATATATAAACAACAAGGTAATATAGTTGGTGCTTTAGGCAATTATCATAAATCTTTAAAATTAAATCAGGAGATTGGTGATGAGCAAGAAGAGGCATTGTGTTTAAATAATATTGGGGGTATATATTATTTAGAAAAAGAATACGATAAGGCTTTAAAGTACTATAGGGATGCTTTACTATTAGAAAAGAAAAGTGGCACAAAAAAAGGAGAGGGTAGGTTGTATTCAAATATTGGAGCTATTTATAAAGAGCAAGGAAAGATAGATGCAGCAATTCAGTATTTTGATTATTCAATAAAGATATATCAATCAATAGAGTACCAACGAGGGCTTGGTTTATCTCTTACAAAGCAAGCTGAATTAGAACTTTCTCTGGCTGAAAATCAGGATAATAAACCAGTGATAATAGAGGCAATTAAAAAGTTGTATAAAGCAAAAGAAATTTTTGAAGAGAAAGAAGATAATGAGGGGCTGGTATTTACACTTTTCAATTTGAGTGAGGCTTATATTCTGATTGGAAATATTGAAAAGGCAAACCTTTATGGACAACAAAGTTTAATTGTATCTAAAAAAATAGGCTTCCCATCCTCAATAAAGGATGCTTCAAAAGTGCTTCAGAAAATATCTATTTTAAAGAAAGATTATAAACGTGCTTACTTAATGCAAGAATTGTTTTATGAAATGAATGATAGCATAAGTAGTCAGTCTACTAAGGAAGCAATTATTCAAAAGCAATATCAATACGACTATGAAAAGAAAGTTATTCGTGATAGTCTTATTGCTCAGGAGGCTCAGAAGATTAAAGATTTAAAACATAGCCAAGAGATTGACACACAAAAAACCTATGCGATCAGTGGTGGCGTTGCTGTTTGTTTGATGGTATTGGTTCTAATTGTACTTTTTAGGGGTTATCAGATCAAGAAAAAAAGTAATTCGATTTTAGAAGAAAAAAATTACGTTATTGAGCAAAAGAATAAGGAGATAACAGACAGTATTACTTATGCCGAACGAATACAAACTGCAATAATTCCACCAGCTAAAGAGCTAGCGGTACACTTAAAAGATAGTTTTGTTATGTATAAGCCGAAAGATATTGTTGCAGGAGATTTTTATTGGTTACAATCTGTTGGAGAAACTGTATTATATGCAGTTGCAGATTGTACTGGACATGGAGTTCCTGGGGCTATGGTAAGTGTTGTTTGTTATAATGCACTTAATAGAGCTGTAAGAGAGTATAAGTTAACTGAACCAGCAAAAATATTAGATAAAACTAAAGAGATTGTAGTTGAAACATTAAAGCATAGCTCAAGTGACTCAATTATATTAAAAGATGGGATGGATATTGCACTTTGTTCAATTAATTTTAAGACAAATACACTTGAGTATGCAGGGGCAAATAATCCATTATATATTATAAATCCTAAAAGAACTATAGCTATTGATAATTCTAAGAGCTTTGGAGATGATGGAGAGGGGTATGAAATTAAGGCAGATAAACAGCCGGTTGCAAAGCATTTTAAAGATGATCCATTTACTAATAATAAAGTTAAACTTGAAAAAGGAGATATGATTTATGCATTTACGGATGGTTATCCAGATCAATTTGGTGGAGTGAAAGGTAAGAAGTTTATGTATAAACAATTTAAGCAATTGCTCATAGAGTCATATGGTTTAACTTTGACAAAACAATTAGAATTAATTGACTTGAGGTTTAATGAGTGGAAAGGAAGTTTAGAGCAGGTAGATGATGTTTGTGTAATAGGTGTGAAAATATGAGAAGCGCAATAGTTTTTGGTTCAAATGGTTATTTAGGAAGGCATATCTGCTTATACTTAAAAAATAATAATATTAATTTCACCCCTCTTGGGAAATCAGAAAAATCGATTGATAATTACTCTAATTATTTAAGTGTAGACATTACTGATTTAGAACGATTAAAAAAAATTGACTTCAATGTTGATATCATATTTATGTTTGCAGGCCTTACAGGTACTAAAAATGATAAAAGTACTGTTGAGAAATTCACAAAGGTTAATGAAGTTGGCTTGCAAAATATTATAAATTGTATAGTGAATAAAAATAAATCTCCTAAAGTTGTTTTCCCTTCAAGCAGATTGGTTTATAAGGGAGAGAAGAATGCATTGTTAGTTGAAAAATCGGAAAAGGAAAAGAAAACTATATATGCTCAGAATAAGTTAAACTGTGAGCAGATACTAATTGAATCGAATAATAAGCACAATATTAATTACACTATTTTTAGAGTGTGCGTGCCATATGGTAATAGTTTTGAAGATGGTTATTCTTATGGTACAATAGGCTTTTTTATAGGTCTTGCTAAATCAGGAGAAAATATAACTCTTTATGGAGATGGAGAATTAAAAAGAACATTTACACATGTAGATGATTTGTCTAGAATTATCGTAGATTCTAGTTTTAATAAAAATTCAGATAATCAGATATTTAATATTGGTAGTAATGATAATTTAAGTTTAAAAGAAGTTGCTAAGTTAATTGCCGATAAGTATAGTGTTGGGATTACATACGTTCCATGGCCAAAAGATGCTTTAGAAGTTGAGAGTGGAGATACTGTGTTTAGTGATGATAAAATTAGAAACTCACTTAATGTAAGTTATAATAATTCTATAAAGACTTCTTTTTTACCGCATAATAAGATTGAAAGGTAACAAAATCATTAAAGTAAGGGATAGAACCAATCCATTTAGGTAGTAGTTTTGTTTTGTATCCAAATTTATACTCATAAATAGGAGCAACAAAATATTTAACTCGCTTAAGGATTTCAAAATTATTATCGCTACAAATTTTCTCGAAGCGTTTGGTAGAAATTCCAGTATCTTTTATTTCAAGTAAATTTTCTATCATTTTATCACTTTCTCCAAAAGTTTTTAAAATCCATTTATAAATAGGTTTCGGAAGCAGGTGGTAGTAAGGAAGTTTTGCTAAAAAATTTGATATGGTGTTTTGTTGATGTCCACCATAAGGCATCCTCCAGGAAGGGAATCCAAAGAAGATAACTCCATCTTCCGTTAGAAAGTCTCCAACCTTATTCATGAATTTTTCTTGATTATGAATATGTTCAATCACATCCTTAAGGATAATTAAATCAAATTTATAAGGCAATTTATCTGGATTAACATTGTAAATATCATCACTTCTGAAACTTATTAAGCCCGCATTAATCTCGGGTTCCATGAATTTTTTAGCCAATTCAACTCTTTTTTCAGACAATTCAACTCCACTACAAACACAACCCAATTCAGTAAATGCTTTTAAAACACCACCTTCAGCACTTCCTATCTCCATGATTTTATCCTTTGCCTTAGGGTCAAAAATTCCTTTCAGAAAAGGGATGATAGAGCTTTTAGAATTTAAATACTGTATCTCAAAGTACTTAGGCTTATTTAACTGAAGTTTAGTCATAATTTGTTTTGCAATATGCGAAAGTAACACTAATAATATTTAACTCAAACACAATGTTTAATGAACAAAGTAGTTTTAGTAATTTTTAACATGTATAAATTCCTTATCAATTAACTTAATGTTATATTTGCAAAATGAATAAAAAAGCGATTTATATAGTTGTTTTATTAGCCTTATTTAGTTTTGGTTGCAGTAAGTATCAAAAGCTATTGAAGAGCTCTGATATGGAGTTGAAATATGAGGCAGCTAATAAATATTATGAGGATGAGAAGTATGATAGAGCAATGACGCTTTATGAGGAGTTGATTCCTTTGTTTAGAGGTACTGAAAGAGCTGAAAAGGTCTATTATAATTATTGTTATTGTAATTATCAAATGAACTTACTTTATGCAGCGTCTTATCACTTTAAGAAATTTGCTGTTACTTATCCAATTAGCGAGCATGCGCCCCAAATGCTTTTTATGCATGCATATTCTAATTATTTATTATCTCCAGGTCCAACCTTAGATGATACAGATACAAAAACGGCAATTAATTCATTACAGTTATTTATTAATACCCATCCTGAAAATGAATTGGTTGATTCAAGCAATGTGTTGATGGATGAGTTAAGAGCTAAATTAGAAGAGAAATCATATTTGAATTCAAAACAATATTTCAAGATATTTAAATTTAAGGCAGCTATCATTGCTTTCAATAATACATTGTTAGATTTTCCTGAGACCGATCATAGAGAAGAAATAACTTTTTTGATTCTCAAATCAAACTTTTTGTTGGCAGAAAATAGTATTGAGAAAAAAAAGTTGGAAAGAATTAACAATACTATCGAAGCTTATTATACCTTTACAGACTCTTTTAAAGAGAGTAAGCATCTAAAAGAAGCTCAGAACATCTTTTCGAAGGTGAGTGAAATGAGAGACGAATACAAATTAAAAAATTCATAAATATGAACTTTAAAAATACAAATGCAGAACCATCAACGGTAACAAGAAACATGAATGAAATAGAGGCTGTTACTGGCAATATCTATGAGTCTTGTGTTGTTGTAGCTAAAAGATCTGACCAATTATCGGTTGATTTAAAAGAAGAGTTAATTGGAAAGTTAAATGAGTTTGCGTCAAGTACAGATAACTTAGAGGAAATTTTCGAAAATAGAGAGCAAATAGAAATCTCTAGATTTTATGAAAGATTACCTAAAACTAATGCTATTGCGTTAAAAGAATTTTTAGAAGATAAAGTTTATCAAAGAACTCCTTCTGAAAATAAGGATGAAGAGTAATACTCTTTGTTATGCTAAAGGGAAAAAATGTTCTTTTAGGAATAACTGGCGGTATAGCTGCTTATAAAACAGCTAGTTTAGTTCGGTTATTAAAGAAAAATGGAGCATTTGTTAAAGTTGTTATGACTCCTGATGCAAAGGAATTTGTTGCTCCTTTAACCCTTTCTACCTTATCAGAAAACCAAGTTTTTTCTACTTTTAAAGATGATGAAACTGAAGAATGGAATAATCATGTAGAGTTGGCCTTATGGGCCAACTTTTTTATTATATCACCTGTTACAGCTAATACTTTAGCTAAAATGGCTAATGGTATTTGTGACAACTTACTTATGGCAACTTATCTTTCAGCTAAGTGCCCTGTATATATTTGTCCGGCAATGGACCTAGATATGTATAAACACCCTACCACTTCTGATAATTTAGTAAAACTCCAAAAAAATAAAAATATATTAATTGATGCTAAAAATGGTGAGTTAGCTAGTGGGTTGGTTGGTAAAGGAAGAATGGAAGAGCCTGAAAATATAATTGATTTTATTAATAATCATTTAAGAGAAGGGTTGTTTTTAGCCGGTAAAAGAATTTTAATAACAGCAGGGCCTACATACGAGAAAATTGATCCGGTTAGGTTTATTGGAAATAACTCGTCAGGAAAAATGGGGTTTGCTTTAGCCGAACATGCAATAGAATTAGGAGCTGAAGTAACATTAATCGTAGGCCCCACCAATATTAATAAACAAAGTAACTTAATAAAAAGAATTGATGTAGTATCAGCTAATGATATGTTGGTTGCTGTGGAGCAAAATTACTTATCAGCTGATATTGTTATTATGGCTGCAGCCGTTGCTGACTATACACCAATAATTACTTCTGATGAAAAGATTAAAAAAAATGATAAGGAAATAAGTATTGAGTTAAAATCTACAGTTGATATATTAAAAACTATTGGAGAAAAAAAGAAACAAAATCAATTGTTAGTAGGGTTTGCATTAGAGACAAATAATGAAATTGAAAATGCAAAAAGTAAATTAATTAGAAAAAATCTAGACATGATAGTGTTAAATACACTAAATGATGAAGGTGCTGGATTTGAAGGTGATACTAATAAAGTTACCATTATTGATAAAAACAATAAAGAAGAAATATTTGAGTTAAAATCTAAGTTAGAAGTTGCTCAAGATATTTTTAATAAAATCATATCTTTACTGCAACAGTAATTTATGCGAAATCTAATAAAAATATTCCTTTTTGTTAGTGTTGTTAGTTCAACTCTAAGTATTCATTCACAAGAATTAAACTGTAATGTTCAGATTAATTCTTCCCAGATTCAAGGTTCTGACAAAAGTGTTTTTGATGCAATGCAAAAAGCCATTTTTGAATTTGTTAATAATAGAAAATGGACCAATAATGTATTTAAAAATTCTGAACGAATTGAATGTTCCATACTAATTAATATCACAGAGCAAGTTTCTACAAATCATTTTAAAGCAACAATTCAAGTTCAGAGTAGAAGACCTGTATACGGAACCTCTTACAATACTACATTGTTTAACCATCTAGATAAAGATTTTGAATTTAAATTTAATGAATTTGATCCTTTAGAGTATTCAGAGACTAGTTATTTATCTAACTTAACTTCTGTACTCTCTTATTATGCAAATATTATTTTAGCTATGGATTATGATTCCTTTTCTATGAAAGGAGGGAATAAGTATTTGCAAAATGCTCAAACTATTGTAAATAATGCTCAAAGTGCTCAAGAGGCTGGTTGGAAAGCATTTGAAGGAGATAGGAATAGGTATTGGTTGGTTGATAATTTATTACACCAAAATTATATACCACTTAGAGAATGCATGTATAAGTATCATCGTTTAGGTTTTGATATGATGTCTAAAGACGTTACAATAGGTCGGTCAGTGGTTTTTTCATCATTACAAGGATTAGAGAAAGTTTATGAGCGTAAACCAGGTTCTTTTTCCTTACAAATATTTTTTAACGCTAAATCTAGTGAGATTGTTGACCTTTTTATAGATGGGACAACAAAAGAAAAAGCTGAAATCACTAATTTATTGACTAAAATTGATGCCAACAATTTAGCCAAGTACGATAAAATTGCCAAAGGAAAATAAATGTTAAAACATTTATCAATCACCAACTATGCTATTATTGAATCGCTTGAAATAAATTTAAGCGAAGGATTTTCTGTTATTACTGGAGAAACAGGAGCTGGAAAGTCTATTATATTGGGTGCCTTATCATTGGTTTTGGGTAATAGATCAGATACCTCAGTTTTAAATAGTAAGGATAAGAAGTGCATTGTAGAAGGAGAGTTTTTGTTAGAAAAAGATAGATATCTTCCTTTTTTTAATACCTATGATTTAGATTTTGAGACTTTATCAATAATTAGAAGAGAGATTAGTACTTCAGGTAAAAGTAGGGCATTTATAAATGATACTCCAGTTAGTCTGTCGATATTAAAAGAATTAACAACCAACCTTATTGATGTACATTCTCAGCATGAGACACTTCAATTAAAACAAAATGATTTTCAGATAAATGTATTAGATTCTTATTCAAGAATTAATTCAGAAGTAGTAGAATATAAAAAACAATATAATTTATATAAACAGTATGAACAAAATCTTAAAGACACTTTAGAAACATCATCTAAAGCAAAAGAAGATTTTGATTATTTATCATTTCAAGCTCAAGAAATAGAGGCGTTAGATTTAAAGTTAAATGAGAAAGAGGATATTGAGCAAAGTTTAAAAGTATTAAATAACTCTGAAGAGATTAAAGCTGTTTTAGAGCTATCATCTTCAATTCTATCTAATTCTGATATAAATGTTATAAGCTCGTTAAAAGAATTAGAAAATGATTTTAACAAAATATCTAATTTATCAGAAGAGTACTCGTTACTTTATGAAAGACTTAATAGTTCAATGTTAGAGTTGGAAGATTTATCAATTGAGATTAATAGGTTGAATGATGATTTTGAGTTTGACGCTGAGAATTTATCGTATTTAACGGAAAGACTTGGGGAAATTTATAACATAGAGCAAAAACATAGACTTAATTCAACGCAACAAATTCTAGATTTATTAGCAAACATAAAATCAAAATTAGTTGATGCATCATCTTATAATGAAAGAATTAATGAGCAAAAGTTGTTGGTTGATAAACAAAAGAAAAGGTTAGAGCAATTAGCGAAAAATATTTCTAAAAAAAGGAAAGATAGTATTAAAAGCATTGAGAAAGAGGTTGTTTTGAATTTAAAAGAATTAGGAATGCCTGAGGCTTCATTTAAGGTTGATATAACAAAACTTGAAGAACTAAATGTTAATGGTATAGATAAGATAGAATTTCTTTTTTCTGCAAACAAAGGATTTAAACCTAAAGAAATTGGAAAAGTTGCATCAGGAGGTGAGTTGTCTCGACTAATGTTAGTTATCAAAAAGTTTTTATCTCAAGGAAATGAAATTTCAACAATTATTTTTGATGAAATTGATACTGGCGTTTCTGGAGATATAGCAGATAAAATTGCAGATTTAATGAAGCAAATATCTAGAGATACTCAAATACTATCTATCACACATTTACCACAGGTAGCTGCAAAAGGAGATTCTCATTTGAAAATTTTAAAGAAAACTACAAAAGATAAAACATCTACTAGCATTAGTATATTAAATAATACTGAAAGAGTTGAAGAGTTAGCGAAAATGCTAAGTGGAAAGAAGCTTACAGAAGCGGCTATCAATAATGCTAAAGTACTTCTCAACAATTAATTAACAATTGTTGGGTGAGTTTAATTTTATTGTAATTTTACCGACCTATGTGGAAATTACTTATAAAGTATCGATTTGTTATATTGTTTGTTGTACCTCTAGGTTTCTCTGCAATGGTTACAACTACAAGTTGTAATTTGTGGCGTCCAGGAACTACTGTTAAGCCAGTAGGTGGTGGTGGTGGTGGTGGAAGATACCATACTAGTCCAGCTTCAGCAAAAGGACGAAAAAAAAGAAAGTATTAATTCTAAATACTTATCTTAACAATACTATATTTGTGAAGTTGAAACTATAATTTTACAAAATGGCAAATAATTTATTAGCAGGAAAAAAAGGAATTATTTTCGGAGCCTTAAACGAAGATTCTATTGCATGGAAAGTTGCTGAAAAAGCACATGAACAAGGAGCAGAGTTTATATTAACAAATGCACCAGTTGCTATGCGTATGGGGTCAATGGGAGATTTGGCTGAGAAAACTAATTCAGAAATGGTTTCTGCAGATGCTACTTCTATTGAAGATATTGAAAACTTAATTAAAGTTGCAACTGATAAATTCGGAAAACTAGATTTTATATTACATTCAATTGGAATGTCTGTTAATGTTAGAAAAGGTATTCATTATACTCATTCTAATCATGACTATTATATGAAAGCAATGGATGTTTCAGCAATTTCTTTTCATAAAGTGATGAAAGTTGCAATGGAGAAAGATGCTATGAATGAATGGGGATCTATATTGGCATTATCTTATATAGCTGCACAAAGAGTGTTTCCAGATTATAATGATATGGCAGATGCAAAATCATTGTTAGAATCTATTGCAAGAAATTTTGGATATCATTTTGGAGCTCAAAAGAAAGTTAGAGTAAATACAATTTCTCAATCTCCAACACCAACAACAGCTGGTAGTGGCGTTAAAGGCTTTGATTCTTTTAGCCGTTATGCAGATGATAACTCCCCATTAGGAAATGCTACTTCAGAGTCTTGTGCTGATTATTGTATTACTTTATTCTCAGACTTTACTCGTTATGTGACTATGCAAAATTTGTTTCATGATGGTGGTTTTTCTTATACAGGTTTAAGTCATGAAGTAATGGATAAATATGCAAAATAGATTTACTAAATATTAGACATAAAAAAGGGTTAAACATTGTTTAACCCTTTTTTATGTCAATATGATAAATGAAAAACTACTTCTTTAGTCTATGAGGGGGTGAAAACAACCTAGCCAATTCATGAGTCAAATCTTCATAATAAATGAGTTGATTTTCTTTGCAAATATTTTTAATGTCTAAAAAATGGTTGAAATGCAATTCTTCTATATCTTTTTGTACATTGTTAATGTTAGAAACTAAAGAGTCTATTTTATTTGAATCATTTTTGCTTAGTAAACTATATAATTCATTTTTAGCTTTTCTTAGATCTATATCCTTACTTTCAACTTTTGTTTTATGAACCTTAATTAAACTTTCATAAGCTGAAATTTGACTGTCATCAAAGTGTAGTTTATTAATAATTAAATTTTTTGGACCTTCATGGTTTCTATGGTGTGGTGGCTGATGTGGTTTTTTCATAACAAACACCACTATCAAAATAATGTTTAATGCAATTAAAGCAATAACTAATATGGATAGAAGTCTTGTTTTACTCATTATATAATTGATTAGAGACGTTAATATTAAAAGTTTCAGTTAAGTCAGCTGTTGAATTATTGCTTTTTAAGGTCTTTTTAATCACAAAAGCATTACTTGCTAATAAAACAATTAAAATGACACTAGCAGCCATTAGTTTGCTACTGGAGACTTTATTTCGTTTCTCTTCTCTAATTCTATTTTCTATTTTAGAAAACAAATCAGAATTAGGTTCAACTTTTTTTATATGTTTTAATGGATCTAACATTTTATTCTCACTTTTCATATATTTAGACGACATTTATTACTTATTCCCTTCGGCTTTTTTTATTTTTTCTTTTAAATTACTCTTAGCTCTTGATAATAATGATTCTACTGCTTTTTCAGAAGTTTTCATTATTGAAGAAATTTCCTTCTGCGATAGATCTTCAAATACCTTCAATAATAATGCGGTTTTTTGATTTAGTGGTAATTCATTAATTAGTTGTAGTAAGTTTTCTGTAGCTTCTTGATGTTCTAATAAGATACCTGGATGTTTAAAATCACTATAGGGTAAACTATCGCTATTAACACAGATAGGGATTGTAAAACCGAAACGTTTTTTGCTTTTTTTTGCTTTTAAAAAATCTAAACATTGGTTAATAGTAATTCTGTAAATCCAAGTTTTTACTGTAGATTTATTATTAAAGCTGTTAAGTTTTTGAT
>JARGOE010000003.1:0-12454 GCA_029210015.1 Vicingaceae bacterium | reverse complement strand
GGAATTTTAACATAACCATCAACATTTGACATCGCAATATCTGAGAGACCAGTCATTTCAGTTCCGAACATTAATGCTGTTTTATTTTCAATAGGTAAATCTTCAAGTAAAGTATCATTTGTATGTGGGGTAGTGCCATACACCTTATATCCTTTTTCTTTTAGTTGATTTATGCAATTAAGTGTGTTGTTTTCTTTCTCGTTGTATTTATGAAGATTAATCCATTTGGATGCTCCATGTACAACACGTGGGTTTACATTATATTCATTTTCATTTTCTATAACATGGACATCTTGTATACCAAACACATCACAAGAACGGAGAACAGCACTAGCGTTTTGTGGTTGAAAAATATCCTCTAAAACAACAGTAAGGTGTTTTGTGCGTTCACTTATTACTGAATCAAATAATTCCTTTCTGTTTTCTGTTATAAATTCTAAGAGGTGAGATAGTAATGCTTTGTTTTTTGACATAAAGTAAAAATAAAAAAGGCTTTCCATATTTGGAAAGCCTTTTTAAAAATCTTTAAACTAAATATTAGTTTACAGTTTTTGCTAAAGCAGCACCCGCTTTAAATTTAGCAACTTTTTTTGCAGCTATTTTGATAGCAGCTCCAGTTTGTGGGTTTCTTCCAGTTCTAGCAGCTCTTTTAGATACTGACCAAGTTCCGAATCCAATTAAAGAAACTTTATCACCTTTTTTCAAAGATTTAGCAATGTTTCCAGTTAAAGATTCTAATGCTCTTTTTGCATCAGCTTTAGATAAGTTAGCATCTTTTGCTACTGCATCGATTAATTCAGCTTTGTTCATTTTTTTGATTTTAAGTTAAACAATTATATTTCTTCTATTAATTACTAACAAATATAGATGAATTCAATATTTACGCAAGTTTTAAGGAGTGAAATCGCTGTAATTGTTGATAAATAAGGGTTTTTGTTAATAACTGTGGCTGAAGTCCTTGCTATTATTAGAGTTTAGCTAGTCGGCTTTTAGTAGATTAAGGAATTGACTAATGCTTTTTTGATTCTGTGTTGAATTAACAGAACGTTTAATTTTTTCTTTATCCTTAGTGGTAAGGTGCCAACTTAGAGAGATATTGTTTTTAGGGTTATTTAATTCAAAATTTATTATATCTATAGGAGTATTCAAGTCCCCTGTTAAATAACTAAGCATTTGATCCTGATTGTAATCCTGAATTGGAAAAAGATTGCTGTATAAACTACCTAAAGGACTTGAGAAAGTTTCTCCTATACTTTTAGTTGTTTTTCCTATAGGCAAGTTTTTAGGTTTATCTCTAAGGCTAATGATAATAATGCCTGAGGTGTTTTGTTCTATCCAATCTTTAAAGGTGTGAATGTATTTATAACTAGTTGAAGACCCAAAGTTATCTCTCATTCCAGCATCCATAACAGATATTTGTGGGGTAGTGGGGAGTGTTACTTTTGGCATTATTATGGGGAAGGTAGCGCTCATTCTAAGGGCACTTGTAAATTTTAAATTAATTGCACCTTGATCTTTAAACATTCTGTTGAACTCAAAATTATCAATGCTACTCCTATAGTTCTTTGATTTATTGTAGCTCATAAAGGAAATTGGTTGAGAAGCAATTAACATTCTTCTACCATCATTTATAACAGTAGGTGACAGTATCATTTGAGGGATTATGGCTTTGCGTTCAGGTTCAGCATAATCATGTAGTTTTTTATTTAATATTTGATGTGTATTAATATTTAGCTGTTGTTCAAAGGCAAACCCTCTGTCTTTTTTGTAATGATAATTACCATACGAATATTCTTTTAGCCTAATAAACCAATCGTTAGTTGCTATGCTAAATGCAATAGGGTTGAGCAAGTCTTTGCCAGTATTCTTTAGGTAAATATCACTATGAAGTGGGTGTTCAATGTTATTTCTTTGTAAATAAAGTTCTCTATAATAAGCAGCTCCTATCATTCCTCCAGATGAACCCGTTATTAAATGTGTTTGATTAAAGAATTTGCCATTACTAATGCTATCCATGTATTGAAGCATATAGAAGGTCCACATGGTTGCTCGAGATCCGCCACCACTTGTATTTATAAAAATTATTTTTGGTTTCTCACTATTTTTGTCCTTCCAATTATTTAATATTTGAATAGCATTTTTTTTATCTGAGATAAAGTTTTCAGCATTATTATTTAGTTTAAATATATTTATTAAGGAATAATCAGCCTTTGTATTTTCATAATTTAAGCCATAAGCCATATTGTTAAAGCTAAAAGAAGGGAACTTTGATCCATAATTAATTAATAGAACTATACAAACTAAAATAATTGTTGTCCAACCTTTTAGCCATGTATAAAAAGCACTAGTTAAGATAAATATAGTCGTAAAAACAAGAACAATACTTGCTCCTGCAGGGATGACAAAAAACTTATTCTCACTTAAAAACCCTATTAATATTAGTGATATGAAAATAACCACTTCAAAGAAAGTAGCATTTATTTTATTTTGAGAGATAACCGACTTTAACATTTCGGTATCGTAATGCTGTACATCACGGACATACCTCACTTTAAAAGGAGAGTGGAGGTATAAGCCAACATGCCATTTGTTTTTCCCTCTTAAAAATTTGTATATACTCTCCTCTTTAGAAAAGAGTGTGTTTATTGGAGTATTAGTTTCTGATTGTTTAATTCCAAGTATTTTAAAAATGTTTTTATTAGTTGACAAAAAATAGGTTAGAGAGGTTAAGATTATTAGTGTATACCCTAAAACTATAGCAATTAAATAAATGATAATTGTTGAAACAGAAGTATTCTCATTAATAATATGATAGTTTACTACTTGGTATAAATAATAAATAATAAAGATTAATGGGAGTAATGAATTGTTGATACAGAACTTAACAAAAGGTCTTTTTAAGGTTGCAATAAATGGAAAACGTTTACTATTTATTATATAGCTACTAATATTATATACCATTACAAAGCCGCCTATAGAAAAGCCCATAATAAAGTACGACCAAAAACTTACTACATCTAGATATTCTGGAGCTAAAAACAAATACGGGATACCATATTTTAATGCGATTGTTTTGCCAGCTAAACCAAATAGAATAATCCAAAATAACAACAATAAGTGGTTACGTTTTAGGTTAACCAACAGTAGCTGAAGAGGGAAAAAGAATATTATTTTACGCAGCATTTTTAAAATAAAAAGGTGTGAGTAATATACTCACACCTATGTTTACGTATTCTTGTAGTTATATGTTGTATTAATATTTCTTTTTTTCAAATAGTTTACCAATACCCTCAATTAACTTTCTTAAGGCATCAAAATATAGTGTAATAATCAATGTTATTGACATAAGCCATACAACACATATATTAACCCAAAAAGTGTCATAGTACTTTCCAAACACTTTTTTCTCGGGAGCATAAAAATGAGATCTAAATCCTTTAGGACTTAAATATATAGGATCTGATTTCTGAATAAGGCGACCATCTAATTCTATAATTTTATTTAAAGAGTTTTTGTCTTTTACAAAATCAGAGAGTGCATCATTTGTAAAGTTATTTTTCATTTCTACAAATTTTGCTTTAGATGCTTCATCTTTATTTAAGCTAGCTACTAAATCATCTCTACTATCATAAGCTTTTTTATACTTTTTTAAGTAATAATCATTTAGTCCGTTTAAATATAATTGAGCTTCTCTAAAGATGTTGTTGTTAACTTTATCTATATATAAACTCTCTACTTTGTCAAACTTAACATTTGGATTTCTTTTAATTTCCTTAGATATTTCATTTCTAAGAAGTAGAAAGTTTTCTTTAATTAATTCTGTTTTATCTTCTTTACCAAAATTATTTTGAGCACTGCTAAGTTTCTCTCTAAGTTTACTTAACCAGAAATTCTTTTTAAACTCAACATTTTTAAAACGTTTATCAATTTCAAAGAATTGTTTTTCAAAATCATTTGCTTTAAATTGGTGAACAGCTATAGCTTCATAAGCCCATCTTGATGTCATTACTTCACCAACAATCGGAACTTCTTCTTGAACTGTAACAACAGGGTTTAGTTTATCAAATTTTACAATTACTCCACTTAGTAAGAGTTGTGGTATAACCAAGAAAGGAATAAGTATGTATATTGTTACTGCAGAATTAAAACTAGCAGAGATATTTAAACCAAGCATATTTGCAAAGCAAGCAGTAGTAAATAATACTAGCCAATAAGACATGTTCATTCCTTGTACCCCTAAAATGGTGTTACCTATTATTACAAATGAAATCATTTGAATTGCAGAAATAACAAACATTACAGTGATTTTTGAAGCTAAGTAACTCCCTTTACTTAGATTTAAAAATTTCTCTCTCTTGAGTATCCTTTGATCTCTAAAAATTTCTTCAGCACTTACTGTAAGTCCAATAAACAAAGCTACAATTACACTCATGAAAACATAGGCAGGGAAATTTTCATTCTCTCTAAAGATATAACCTAGATCATTACTAGAATCTGTATTGAAGTATCTTACCAAAAAGGCTAAAATAAATGCTAGGAAAGGAGCTTCTAAGAAATTAATTAATAAATATTGTTTATTAGTTAATTTAGAAAGTACATCTCTAGTGATAAAAACTTTAAACTGCTTCCATTTATTTGGAATAGCAGCCATTATATTTAATGTGTCAGTTGTTTTATCAAATTTATCAGGGTCTTGTGCTACTTTTTCTTTATAAGTTTCATACCATTCGGTAGGAGCAACCTTACGGTTATCGGTTGTATTACCATATTCATCAACTACTCTTGATTCAATGATGTTAAATATTTGCTCTGAATTTACATTACCACAAGTAATACATTCGCTTTCATCACTATTAACATGATTCACGAGTCGTTTAAAGTAAATAACAGCATCAACTGGATTACCATTGTATATCGGATACCCACCAGTATCTAAAATCAATAAATTATCAAACATTTTAAAAATGTCTGAAGAAGGTTGGTGAATTACAACAAAAATCAGCTTTCCTTTTAAAGCTAACTCTTTAAGTAAATCCATAATGTTTTCAGAGTCTCTAGAAGATAATCCAGAAGTAGGCTCATCAACAAACAAAACGGCAGGCTCTCTAATTAGTTCGAGAGCAATATTCAATCTTTTTCGTTGGCCACCACTAATGGTTTTTTCCATAGGACTACCAACTTTTAAATCACGAGTTTCATATAAGCCAATACTGCTTAATACTGAAACTACTCGTTTGGTAATCTCTGTTTCATTTAAATTTGCAAAACATAATTTTGCATTATAATATAAGTTTTGAAAAACAGTTAATTCTTCAATCAGTAAATCATCTTGAGAAACGTAACCAATAACACCTTCAATATCGTCAGGTTGATTATGTATATCAACTCCATTAATTGTAATTTGTCCAGTAGTAGGGTGGTAGCTACCATTTAAAAGGTTTAATAATGTTGATTTTCCAGCACCACTGGCTCCCATAATACCAACTAGCCTTCCTGATTCTTCGGTGAAATTGAAAGGGTGCATGCCATGGTTACCTCCTTTAAATTTATATGTTAGGTTTTCTACATTAAAAACTATTTTTTCAGAATTATCATCTTTAAAAAATGAGCTTATTATATCTGAATAGTAAATAGGTTGTACTCTAGAACTTCTTATAGAAGAACCTTGAGTTAAAATACTTGATCGATTTTTACTTAATAAAATACCATTTAGGTAAAGTTCTGCATCTCCAAAGTAGCGAACAAAGAACATATTAACCGTTTCCAGTTTTACTATTCTTAATTTGCCTAAGATTCCATCTGAATAGATATGCTTTGCATTTGTAAAACTATTTTCTTCTTTATTATCGACAATCAGGACAAGTTCATTATCCATTACTTTTTCAGAAGAGTTTTCTACAAAACTTTTACATAGTTCAAATTCAGTTCTAGGAATATTAAAAGTTTCAGCAACAGTTTCAACAAACTCCATCTCTTGTTCAGATGCAGCTTGATTGGCATAGATAAATTCAAGCAAACGAATAAGAACAATTACTTTCTGTTTTTGAGCTAATTCTTCATTAATCTGAGTACAGATTAAAAGAACTTTTACAGAGTTTACAGATGTACGTTTTTTTGCTTTCCCACTTTTAGACTTTCTAGTTTTAGCTTCAATAAATCCATCATAAAGTGCTAAATATTCATCAACTAACTGTTGGTTAAGTTGTTGTTTAAGAAAGGTTTCAACTATTCTTCTACTTTTATCAGACGCTTCTTCAGCTTCTGAAACAATAGAAAATAGTTGCATAAGGGCTTTTAGTATTCTTTCACTCATAGTGTGCTAGCTGAATTTTGCGTTAAGATACAAAAAAAGGCATTATTGAATAAATAATGCCTTTAATTTTTTTCGAATAAATTGTTATTGTTTAAATCCAACTAAAAGGACTGCACATCCTGAAGCTAAACTATTTGGATCTAAGTTTGCTTCAATAATACAATCTAATGTATTAGTGATTTTGAAATCCCAATAAGGAGCATTACTATACTCTTCATTTGTAAACAATAAATTTCTTTCTTTGTCATAAACTGAAAATATTAAGTTTCCATCAGCTAATCCACTACACCCAGCGAATCTATATGTATTTCCTCCGTATAGAGTCATATTAAACTCAGCAATTTCATCATCTAATAATAATGAACGATAGTTTTGACCGTCAGAAATATATTCTGATGTAATATGTTTATCACATAATGACGCTATAGTATCACATTGTGCATATGAAGTAGTATAAGCACTGATTCCTAATATTAATGTTAATGCTTTAAGTAAGATGTTCTTTTTCATAATTTCTATTCTATCTATTAGCTAATAATATCAACTCTTATTTCCATAATCTTTTCAGAAATGGATTTTAATAATTCACCATCAATAGTTACTTCAGAAGTACTATTTACAGTTGTTGTTTTAGTTTCTGCATCTACAGTAGGCGCAACAAATGTGTAAGTTATTTGAACTTTATCATAAATTTCGTTTAACTCCATTAATTTGTCAACAAGAGTTGTAATTTCTGGTTTACTGTAATAAGGAGTAAGAAGTTTGATAAGGTTGTTTAGAGTAGTTTTTTGTTCTCCAATTCTTCTAATAATATCTTCATTATTAGTCATTTCAGCTGCGCTAGTTGCAAAGTATAAACTCTCAATCCATCCACCAGCTAAAATTAAACCTCCAACATCATTTTGTTGGTTGTTCTTTAAATAATTATCACTTGCTTTATAAGCGTCAGATACTAAAGCTAATAAAGAATCTTTGTTTCCAATATTTTTTTCAAATCTTTCAACTAATTCCATATCAAAAGCACTACTAACACCTAAGTCATCACCGATTGCTTTAACAGCAGTTAAGTAAGAAATAGCATCTTGAGTTTGGTCATACATAGTAACATAACCCAAATCAGCACCATAAATACCTAAGTTGATTGCTTTTTTATAACTAGTAGAATAGTTAGTAACCTTAGATGGCTCATTTAAAATATCCTTGTTGTAGTTAGTTCCAGCGTTTTTAATTAAAACAGCTGTTTGGATAGGAGAAGGTATACTGAAGACTTTCCCATCTATTTCCATTAATTGATTCTCTTTAGTAGAGTTATCTTCTATTGGATCTTCAACTGGTTCTTCAATTGGGTCATCACCACCACAACTAACAGCAATTACTGAAATTACAGCTAATGCTATTGTTTGATTTTTAAAGTTAAAATATTTCTTTGTCATTGATATTATTTTAGAAATTCATCTGAGGTTACAAATAAACAAAAAAAACTTCAATACTAAAAAATAAAATCTGTCGATTAATTAACAGTTTTTAGGGTTAATCGTTAAATATTTTTGTACGAAGCATCATAATCCTTAAAATTATAATAGAAATTATTGCAATAATAAGATTGATTAAAGCTGTTTGATATTCCTGAAAGATTAACTTCCCTATCATAAATAGCATGCTATAGGTTAATGTTGTTGCACTAATCCAAGATATTATTAATGCTGGTATTTGACTTTTTTGCTTAGGTAAAGAGAGTGCTTTACGGATACTATTCCATGCACCTTCGGGTTCAACTTGTTGATAAAAGTTTTTTAATGTTTCTTCTTTTTCTGGTTTAGTAATAAAAGTAATAACTATCCATATTATTGTTGTAAAAAGTGTTGTACATAATAAAATACCTTCGTTTGCAGTAAAACTGTTATATGTTTCAGTTTCTGAAATTACTACATCAAATAATGGTGCGATTAAGAACTTACTAATAGAGTAACCTATTATAGGAGCAATGGTTGCAGATATTTCGCTCCATACGTTAATTCTACTCCAATACCACCTTAAAATCAAAACAGCCCCTAGTCCTGCGGAGGAAGCGATAAGGAACCTTGCAGCGCCATCAATAGTATCAATAAACGAAGTTATAATTAAGGCAATAGCCATTATAATTACAGTAGCAACTTTACCAGCATTCACCAATTGTTTTTGTTCAAGCTTTTTTCCTTTTTGTTCCTTTGTTCTTTTATATAAATCATTGGTTAAATAACTAGCTCCCCAATTTAATTGAGTAGAAATAGTACTCATATAAGCTCCTAAGAAAGCTGTAAAAAGTAACCCTCTTAATCCTGTAGGCATAAAGTCACGCATTGCCATTACAAAACCATTTCCGGCTTCGTTCATAGCTAAGTTTGGATAAACAACTACAGCGCATAAGCCAATAACTATCCATGGCCAAGGTCGTAATGCATAGTGTGCTATTTGAAAAAATAATGTTGCAAAAACAGCATCTTTCTCACTTTTAGTACTCATCATTCTTTGAGAAATATAACCACCACCACCTGGTTCGTTTCCAGGATACCAACTTGCCCACCACTGAATGGCAACAAACGAGAAGAAGGCTCCTATTGTTAATCCAAAAGTTCCTATTCCACTGGTGCCTTCTCCAATAGTTGGAAAGAAGTTGAATTGCCATGCGGGTAATTTTGCTTTTAAACCTTCAACACCACCCACTTGCTCAGAGTTTAACATGATAACTGCTAAAATAATACATCCACCCATTGCTAAAACAAACTGAAGTGCATCAGTAATGGCTACTCCTAATAACCCCGATAGGGTAGAATATATAGCTATCAAAACCATTAAAATTGCGATATAAATAAATGCTGTTTGATAATCGATATTTAAAAAAACCATTAAAATTTTGATCATTGCAGCATTTACCCATCCTATAATAATAGTGTTGAAAAATATACCTAGATATACTGCTTTGAATTTTCTGAAAAATTGAGCTGCTTTGCCAGAATATCGTAATTCTAAAAACTCTAATTCAGTTAGTACGTTTGCTTTTCGCCACATTTTAGCAAAAAAGAAAGTGGTTAACATCCCACCAATAAGCATATTCCACCACAACCAGTTACCTGAGATACCATTCTTTTTAATTACTTCGGCCACCCAAAGAGGGGTGTCTGCAGCAAAAGTGGTCGCTACCATAGATATGCCGGCAATGTACCATGGTAGGTTTCTTCCGGCTAAAAAGAAATCAGTTAACGATCCGCTAGCTTTATTTTTAAATTTAAGACCTATATATAAAGTAATGCCTAAAAATACAGCTACTATTATCCAGTCAGTTAATTCTAAAATCATATGCCGAAAATAATAAAGTTTGAATGTTATATGATTATTGCTGAATTTCGTTTTCAACAATAAATTGTTTTAAATGAAGTCAAAATTTCTCTTTTCACCTGAAATGGTTTATCTAAATCATGGTTCGTTTGGCGCTTGCCCAATAGAAGTATTTAATGATTATCAAAACTGGCAACGTAAATTAGAAGATTCTCCTGTTCAGTTTATTACAAAAACTGGTATTGAAGCATTGGATATATCTAAAAAGGCTTTAGCCGGTTATATAAATTGTGATTCAGAAGATTTTTTCTTTACATCTAACCCTACAACAGCAATTAATACTGTGATGAGGAGTTTGAAATTAAACGAGGGAGATGAAATACTCACTACAGATTTAGAGTATGGAGCAATGGATTATACTTGGCAATTTTTTGAAAAGCAAACTAAAGCTAAATATGTAAGACAATCTATCGAGCTTCCGATTAAAAGTAAAGAGCATTTTTTAGAAATGTTTTGGAAAGGTTATAATGAAAATACCAAAGTCATCTTTATTAGTCAAATTACTAGTGCAACAGCAATAATATTCCCAATAAAAGAAATTGTAACTAAAGCTAAACAGTTAGGTTTGATAACAATTATTGATGGAGCTCACGTTCCTGGTCATATCGATTTAGATATAAAATCTATGGATCCAGATTACTATACTGGAGCTTTACATAAGTGGCTGTTAGCACCAAAAGGGAGTACATTTTTATATGTGAAAAAAGTACTACAAAAAAACTTAGACCCTTTAATTATTAGTTGGGGATATGGTAACCCAAGAACTGCTAGAGGTCAATTTTTGGATTATCATGAATATAATGGGACAAGAGATTTTTCAGCATATTTAACAGTGCCATCGCTTTTAAAATTTAGAAAAGATAATAATTGGGAAGTAGAGATTAAGAAGTGCAGGCAGTTGATTTTAGAATGGTATCCAAAGTTTTGTGAATTATTAGATACCAAACCTATTTGTCCTGTGTCTAGTGATTTTTTAGGACAAATGTTTACTGTTATAGTAAATACAGAAAAACCTATTAAGTTAAAAGAAGAACTTTTTAATAGATTTAAAATAGAAATACCTATTACTGAATTTAAAGACAAATATGGGGTTAGACTTTCTGTACAACCATATACTACTATTTCAGAAATTGAGTTGTTATATGATAGTCTTAAAAAAATAAAAGAAGAAGGAGTCTTAATTAAATAACTTATATATGGTTAATTTGGACCTAATAAAAGAATTATTTGGAACATAAAATTGACATACAACAAATACAGCGATATGCTAAACTCGATTTGATTGCAAAGCAAATTGTAGAAGGTTTTATTACTGGGTTGCATAAGAGTCCTTTTCATGGTTTTTCTGTTGAATTTGCAGAGCATAGATTGTATAATACAGGAGAGAGTACAAAACATGTTGATTGGAAATTGTATGGCAGAACCGAAAAGCTTTTTGTTAAACGATATGAGGAAGAAACGAATTTGCGCTGTCAAATAATCATTGATAGTTCTTCGTCAATGTATTTCCCAGAAATAGATTATAATAATTCTAGCAGTTTTAATAAAATTAAATTTTCTGTTTATGCTGCTGCTGCAATAATGAATTTGTTAAAGAGACAGCGTGATGCTTCAGGGTTAAGCGTATTTTCTGAAGGTTTAGATGTTCATACTCCTGCTAAATCTAGTATGGTACATCATAAACACTTAACTTTTGAACTAGAAAAATTATTAAATGAGCCAAAGCCAAATAGTAAGACTTCTGCTATTAAAGCGTTACACACAATTGCAGAAAGTGTTCATAAACGTTCATTAATTATTTTGTTTAGTGATATGATGGAAAACACATCGCAAACGGATGAGTTGTTTGAAGCTTTACAGCATTTAAAGTATAATAAACACGAAGTTATTTTATTTCATACTGTAGATAAAAAACAAGAGTTAGATTTTGAGTTTGAAAACAGACCCTATCAATTTATTGATTTAGAAACAGGAGAGGAAGTGAAAGTTCATCCTAACGATGTTCGTAAAAATTATGTTGAAGAAGTAACAAAAAGAACAGAGAAGTTAAAATTAAGATGTTTGCAATTTGGAATTGAATTTGTGGAAACAGATGTAAATCAAGGCTTTCACCAATTGTTACAAACCTATTTGCTAAAAAGAACAAAAATGATGTAGATTAATAAATTAACCGTAACAAGCTGTGGCATAATTAAAATGCAAAAAATCAATATTTTTTTTGCATTTTTTTTGTTTTAATAAAAAACAAAGATATATATTTGCAGCCCTCTTAACGGGGAAAGTTCTTATAGAATTTTGGTCTGGTAGTTCAGTTGGTTAGAATACCTGCCTGTCACGCAGGGGGTCGCGGGTTCGAGTCCCGTCCAGACCGCCAACAAGCTTTAAAGCCCCATTAAATGGGGCTTTTTTGTTTTTAGAGGTGGCAGAATAGGTGGCAATTTCAATTATTAAAAGTATTACTAATAAAAAAGAGTGTTCCATTGCTGAAACACTCTTTACGTAAATTATTAACTAAGGGTAACTAACTATAACAAGTTACTTGTTTTTGCAATCACAACCATCAGAAGTATAATTGTCTAATTGGTCTTCATAGTCACTTGTTTTTTCAAAATCTTCTTCACAAAGGGTAGCAGTTGCTTTAGTTTCACAACTTGTACATTCTTTACAATTACTTTTGCTGCATGATATAATTGTTAACCCTGCAAGAAATACTCCTGTTATTAATACTTTTTTCATAATTTCTAGTTTTAAGTTTATACTATTTAA
>JARGOE010000102.1 GCA_029210015.1 Vicingaceae bacterium | reverse complement strand
GGAGGTGGTCAACCCTTTTTCGCCACAGCTGGAGGTAGTTACATCGATGGAATACCAGCCGCAATCGAAAAAGCGAAGAGTTTTTTGAATTAAATTAGTACATTAGCGTCCCTTTATAATCAGGCACTAGTGGTTAAAAAAATATTTTTTTCAATTATAGCAATAGTATTGCTGAGTTTTGCAATGCACAAGTACTATGTTTCTATAACAGAAGCTGCATATAATTCTACTAACCAAACTTTTGAATTATCCATTAAATTTATTGGGCATGACCTAGAGAAAGCTATGCTAGAAGCTGGTATTCCTGAGCTTAACTTAGGAACTGAAAAAGAGAATATAGAAGCTGATCAATATATTTTAAAATATATTCATAAAAAGCTTCATGTGGTGGTAAACGAAAAAAGTCTTGACTTTAAGTTTGTGGGGAAAGAGATTAAAAATGATGATTTTATTTACTGTTATATAGAATCTGATAAAATTAAAAAACCTAAAAGCATAACAATTAAAAACAATCTTTTAACGGAGGTATTTAGTGGGCAAAAAAATGCTGTTTACCTTACTATAAATGATAATAAGCATACGTTTAATTTTGATAAAGATAAGGTGATTGAAACTCATCAAATTCAATAATAATATGAGAAAACTAAATATACTAACTGCATTATTGATGACTGGGCAATTGTTTGCTCAAGACAATATGAATAACAACAAGTTTAAACAGTTAAAAGAAGAACTAGCAACACCAAATGTTTATAGAACAGCATCTGGAGCTCCAGGTCACAAATATTATCAGCAAAAAGCTGATTATGTTATTGATGTTGTTTTAGATGATGATAATCAAAAAATAACTGGTAAGGAAACGATTACTTATAAAAATAATTCGCCAGATAAATTGGATTATTTATGGATTCAACTAGATCAAAATGTTAGGGCAAAGGACTCTGATACCAAATTGATTAATACCGGAGGTATAAATGAAAATGAAGGGATGAGCTTTAGTGATATTGCTCGTATGCATAATGATTTTGATGGTGGTTTTAAATTGGATTATGTTAAAGATGGGAGAGGTAAAGATTTAAAATATACTATCAATAAAACTATGATGCGTATTGATTTAACTACTCCATTAGCTCCTGGAGCTTCCTATTCATTAAAAATAGGGTGGTGGTATAACATCAACAATAGGGATGATATTGGAGGTAGAAGTGGTTATGAATATTTTAAAGAAGAAGATAATTATATATACACAATTGCACAGTTCTATCCTCGTATGGCAGTTTACAACGAGGTAGAAGGTTGGCAGAATAAACAATTTTTAGGTAATGGAGAATTCACCTTAACATTTGGAAACTTTAAAGTTAATATTACTGTTCCATCTGATCACATTGTTGGTTCTACTGGAACTTTAACTAATGCTTCATCAGTTTTAAGTAGTGAAGAAAGAAATAGATTAAGTAAAGCTCAAAATGAATTTACAACTCCAATTATGATTGTAAATCAAAAAGAAGCAGAAGAGAAAGAAAAGAGTAAATCAAAGGATACAAAAACATGGAGTTACAGTGCTACTAATGTTAGAGATTTTGCATTTGCAAGTTCTCGAAAATTTATATGGGATGCAATGACTGTTAAATACAATGGTAAGAAAACGTTGGCAATGAGTTATTATCCTAAAGAAGGTAATCCTCTTTGGGAACAATATAGTACCAAAGTTGTAGCTCATACAATCAAATCATATTCTAAACACACTTGTGATTATCCTTATCCAGTTGCTATTTCGGTTCATTCTAAAAGTATAGGAATGGAATATCCAATGATATGTTTTAATGGTGGTAGACCAAATGAGGATGGGACTTATTCAAAACGTACAAAATATGCTATGATAGGAGTTATTATTCATGAAGTTGGGCACAACTTTTTTCCAATGATTATTAATTCAGATGAAAGACAATGGACATGGATGGATGAAGGTTTAAATACTTTTACTCAATATTTATGTGAGCAAGAATGGGAAAGAGATTATCCATCTCGAAGAGGTCCTGCATATCAAATTGTTGATTATATGAAAGGTGATAAAAGTAATATTACTCCTATTATGACTAACTCAGAATCATTATATCAATTTGGCAATAATGCTTATGGTAAACCAGCAGCAGCGCTTAATATTTTAAGAGAAACTGTTATGGGGCGTGAGTTATTTGATTTTGCTTTTAAAACTTATTCTGAAAGATGGAAGTTTAAACATCCAACACCTGCTGATTTCTTTAGAACTATGGAGGATGCCTCTGGAGTCGATTTAGATTGGTATTGGAGAGGTTGGTTTTACACTACTGACCATGTTGATTTAGGAATTAAAAATGTAAATAGATTTAAAATTGACACTAAAAATCCTGAGATAGAAAAAGCGATTAATAAAGAGTTGGAAGAAGCTCATGCTATTCATATCGGAGAAACTAGAAATAAGAAAGATATTGAAAAAACATATAGTGAAAATGACCCTTCTATATTAGATTTTTATAACAAATATGATCCCTATGAAGTAACATTGGTTGACCAAGAGGAATATGAAAAATATAAATCTAAACTAAGTGAAGAAGATGTTAAAATTTTAGAGGCTGGTTATAATTATTACGAAGTTGATTTTGAAAATATTGGTGGATTAGTAATGCCTTTAATATTAAACTTTACATTTAAAGATGGTTCTTCAGAAGAAGTAAGAATACCAGCTGAGATTTGGAGAAAAAATGATAAAAACATAACTAAAATTTTCTTCTTTAAAAAAGAGGTTGAGAGTATTGTGATGGATCCATGGTTAGAGACTGCTGATACTGAAATGTATAATAATAGTTGGCCAAGAAAAACTCAATTAACTAAATTTGAATTGTATAAAAGAAAAAAATATGGCTGGGGAGCTGATGGTAAAGAAAACCAAATGCAAAAAGCAAAACGGAATGAAGAGTTGAAGAAAAAGTAATAAAAAAGCCCATGTAAATGGGCTTTTTTATATTCCTAAAAACTCAATTTCTGAGTAATCATTTACATCGTTTCTTTTCTTTTTAGTGGAAAGCTTTTGTAAAAAGTTAGTTGTTTTTTTAGTTGTAGTTTTCATTTGATGTTCTTTTTGAAATCTTCTGATTTCTTCAATCTCTTGATGAACAGAATTAGAAGTGCTGTACTTATAAACATTCATTTGTTTTTTGTAATAGTTTGTATTCATATTGTTTTATTTTGCTGCAAAACTAATGTGTGTTTTTCGCTTTAGTTTTAACCTATCTTTAGCTTTACATTAATAATTAATTTTAATTTTAGGTAAACTCAGTGTTTAGTACTATTCATTAAAAATTCAAAATATTATTTGGTGTTAGGTTAAGCATCATGTTCTAAAGTTTAAAATCCAATCTCAATATGGTTAAGAATTGGGTTTAAGTTTAATTCTAGCATCTTTTTTAATACATTTACAATCCTTTCAAAAAAATACAGAAATGGCAGATGTAATGGAGAAAAAAGCTAAGGATAATAAATTTTCAAAAGAGATTACTTTAGAAGCTTTCGGTTTGATGTGTAAGGCAAAAGCTTTAACAGAATTATATGAAGAAAACAAGGCAGTTTGTTCTAAGTATGTTCATGCTACATCAAGAGGTCATGAAGCTATTCAATTGGCTTGTGGTTTACAATTAAAGCCTCAAGATTTTGTTTTTCCTTATTACCGTGATGATAGTATTTTATTAGGAATTGGAATGACACCATTTCAATTAATGTTGCAAGTATTAGCTAAGCGAAACGACCCTTTTTCTGGAGGTAGAACTTATTATTCTCACCCAAGTTTGAATGATGCTGATAAACCAAAAATTCCGCATCAAAGTTCAGCAACTGGTATGCAAGCAATTCCAGCAACTGGTGTTGCCATGGGCATACAGCACAAAGAGAAATTAGGAATGGCTGAAGATTATAAAGGAGAAAACCCTGTTGTAGTTTGTAGTTTAGGTGATGCTAGTACAACTGAAGGGGAAGTTTCAGAAGCATTTCAGATGGCAGTTTTAAAAAAAATGCCAATTATTTATTTAGTTCAAGATAACGAGTGGGATATTTCTGCTAATGCAGAAGAAACTCGTGCACAAGATATAACACATTATGCAAAAGGATTTAAAGGAATGGATGTTAGAACCATTGATGGAACTAATTTTCAAGAATCTTACGAAACCTTTAATGAAGTATTAGCCATAGTTCGTAAAGAGCGTAGACCATTTATAATTCATGCAAAAGTTCCTTTGTTAAATCATCATACATCTGGTGTGCGAATGGAGTTTTACAGACACGATAAAGAAGAGTTAGCTGAGGCTTGGGCAAAAGATCCTTTCCCTAAATTATTTGATGCTTTAGTAAAACAAGGTGTTGATAAAAAGGACTTAGAAAAGATAGAAAATGATGCTAAAGCATTGGTGGCTAAAGATTACGAACTTGCCTTAGCTGAAGAGGATCCTAAGCCGGAAGATTTAACTACTCATATGTTTGCCCCAACTGAAGTTACTGAAGAGAAAGGTGAACGTAACCCAGCAGGAAAAGACAAAACAGTAATGGTTGATTCTGCTTTGTTTGCAATTAGAGAAATAATGGCAAAACATCCTGAAAGCTTATTGTACGGACAAGATGTTGGAGCAAGAATTGGAGGAGTTTTTAGAGAGGCAGCAACATTAGCTCAGCAATTTGGAGACGATAGAGTATTTAATACACCGATTCAAGAAGCATTTATTGTAGGGAGTACAGTTGGTATGTCGGCTGTTGGTTTAAAACCGATAGTTGAGGTGCAATTTGCAGATTACATTTGGCCAGGATTAAATCAGTTGTTTACTGAAGTTGGAAGATCTTACTATTTATCAAATGGTAAATGGCCTGTAAGCATGATTTTAAGAGTTCCTATTGGAGCTTATGGCTCTGGTGGTCCTTATCATTCTTCTTCTGTAGAATCTATAGTTACCAATATTAGAGGTGTAAAAGTTGCTTACCCAAGTACTGGTGCTGATTTAAAAGGATTGATGAAAGCTGCTTATTACGATCCAAACCCAGTAGTAATGTTGGAGCATAAAGGATTGTATTGGAGTAAAATTAAAGGTACAGAAGGAGCAATGACAGTTGAACCAGATGAGGATTATATAATACCTTTTGGTAAGGCTAGAACAGTTTTGGAAGCTCCAGAACAAGATAACTCTGTAGCTATAATTACCTATGGTATGGGTGTTTATTGGAGTTTAGCTGCTGCTAAGAAATTTGAAGGACAAGTTGAAATTATTGATTTACGTACACTTAATCCATTAGATGAAGAAGCAATGTATGCTGCTGCTAAAAAGCATAACAAAATATTAATTGTAACAGAGGAATCTGTAGAATGTTCTTTTTCTTTAGGTCTAGTTGCTCGTATTCAGAAAAACTGTTTTAAAGATTTAGACGCTCCAGTAGAGATTATTGGTTCTGTAGATACACCTGCAATTCCATTAAATTCAATACTAGAAGAAACTTTATTGCCAAATGGAGATAAAGTATCAGAGGTACTTAAGAACTTATTGTCTTTCTAGATTTGACTAGAATATTACACTTGATTTTACTCTGGACTGTTTTTCTTGTTTCAGTTCTTTTCTCTAGTAATACTAAGGGGAATGTTATTGATTCTTTACGTCAACAAATCCCTATTTCTGATGATACAACCAAAGTTGATTTATATCTTTCTATTGGAAGGAGTTATATGTTTTCTGATGTAGATACTGCATTGCAATACGTTTTTATTGCTGATTCATTAATTAGGAATTTTGATAATCAGTTTTTGGATAAATGGACTGGATATAATGAGATTAGAGGGCTTATATACAGTTATTTTGTTTACGGTTTTGCAACTAAAGGAAACTATTTTAAGGCTATTGAATTATCTTATGAAAGTTTAAAATTCTGTCAAAAAACAGGGGACAAAGAACTAGAAGCAGTCTCCTTAATCAATTTAGCAGACCTTCATTTATTACAAGAAGATAC
>JARGOE010000101.1 GCA_029210015.1 Vicingaceae bacterium | reverse complement strand
ATGTTAAAAAAAGCCAAAAAGTACCACTCAAATAATGCTAAACCCACTTATGTAAAACACCTAAAATAAATTTTATTAAGGTGTAACATTTGCATTATGTTAATCGTCCAACAGGTAAACAAGGCAAATAATTAATAAAATTTATATTATGAAAAAAGTGTTAATAGCAGTTAGTGTTTTTTGTTTAGTTATGGTAAATAATAGCTACGCAAATGGTTCAGCAAACATGAAAAAGCAATTAGATGAGGTAGTGAAATTTGAAAATAATACATTACTTATTAAAAGCAATGAAACAGCTTTTGTGAAAGTTAGCTTTAAAATTAATGGGTTAGGTAAAATTGAAGTTTTAGAGAGCAACTACTCTAATGAAAACATTAAGCAACAGCTTATGGAAAAGTTAAATGAAATTACTGTGAAAAATCAGCATGATGTTGATGAGGTATATTATTACAATTTTACATTTAAAAAAGTGTAGTAATTTATTCAGTATGTTTAGTTAGTGATAAAAAGCCCTGCGAAAGTGGGGCTTTTTTAATAGCTTACTGTTTAAGTAACCAGTTAACCCTATCTACAGATAGTAGATAGTGTAGTAAAACAATTATTAAAAATACAATGGCAAGGGTTTGAAAATTGATTAAATAAAAAGCTATAGCTCCAAAACTAAAAAAGATAAGTTCTATAATTAAACGTATTACACCAGGAGTTTTAACTACAGTTTTACCTGATCGACTAGGATCATTAGGTACTGCAAAAACACCCCATAAAGTTGCTAAAAAAATAGGGAAAGAAATTACGTTGAGGTATTTTACGGGTGTGTTGGTTAGGTAATAACCCCAATAGGAAACTGTTATTAAAACAGTCATTTCTAATAAAAAGCGGAGTATTAAGTTAAGAGGATGACTACCCAAATTCATTTTGTAAAGCTTTTATCAATTTCAACTGCTTCAAAAAGGTAGGCTTTTATAATATCTACATCAATATCTTTGATGCTTTTAAAATCTCTCCAAAAAACTTGTTTTCTATCACCTTGTTCTAGGTAATTGATTTCATCTTGCATAAGGTATCCTTTAGTAAATCCAAAACGAACACCCTCATAGGTTTTTTGTTTACCCCACAAGACAGATGCTGGCCAAATAAAACAGATACTTCTTTTGTTAGAATAAAAAGGTACGTTATAACTTAATTTACGTTTGTGTTGAAGAATAGAACTTTCTACTAACTCCATTAAGTATAGCGTAATTTGTAATTCATTTGGTGGTAAAAAATCTAAGAAATCGTCAACATTATTGAATTTTACGTTTTGCATTTTTACTTAAGTGTAAAATTTATGGGAAGTGTAAACATAACTCTTACGGGTTTTCCTAATTGAGTTCCGGGAGTCCATTTAGGCATCATTTTAATTACTCTAATGGCTTCGTTATCTAACTCACTAGAAATGCCTCTTACTGTTTTAACATCTGTTATGCTGCCATCTTTATCAACAACAAAACGAATAAAAACTTTACCCGAAATACCATTTTCTTGAGCAATAGTAGGGTACTCAATATTTTTAATAATAAACTTCATCATAGCTTGTTCTCCTCCCGGAAAATCAGGCATGGTTTCAACAAATCCATCAAAAACAGGGTCTTCAGTTTTGTTAATAGAATCTTGTTGTGAAAATATAAGTTGAGGTACGAAGAAGATGAAGGCAATTAAAAGGTTTTTCATCTTACTAAAATACAATTATTTAAATTCTTACCCCAATCACACAAACATCATCAAGCTGCTCTAAATTACCTTTCCAGTCTTCAAAAGCGGTATTGATTAACTCTTTTTGTTTGTCGATATTTTCTTTCTGAATAGAAAGTAAAAGACGTTTGAAATTTGCTGTTTTCAATTTTTTTCCTTTTTCGCCACCAAACTGATCAGCATAACCATCAGAGAAAACATAAATACTATCTCCTTGTTTTAGTTCAATACTATGAGTTGTATATGGTTCAGGATTGTCAAATTGTCCAATTGGTTGTTTGTTAGCTTTAATTTCTTCTACTTCCTCAGCATCTTTTCTAATAATCCAAAGTGGATTGTGAGCACCTGCATATTGCAATTTATTTCCTTCTAAACAGCACAAAGCTATATCCATGCCATCTTTAACTTCTTCTTCACTTTTCTCAAACTCTTGAATTACAATCTCTCTAGTTTTATCTAATATTTTTCCTGGGTCTGTTAAATCATATTCTCTAACACTTCTGTTTAATCCATTATTACAAATTACACTTACCATTGCCCCAGGAACTCCATGTCCTGTACAATCGGCTGCAGCAAATAGTGTTTTACCATTTTTCTGTTCTAACCAATAAAAATCTCCAGCAACAATATCTTTTGGTTTATAATAAATAAAACTTTCTTGTAAATATTCTTTTACTATTTTGTTAGGAGGAAGAATAGCTGTTTGAATTCTTTTAGCATAATTAATGGAATCCATTATTTCTTGATTTTTTTCTTCTAATTCTTGATGAGCTTCTTCAACCACATGCTTTTGCTCTTCTATCACCACTTTTTGTTTACGAGTAATTTTTAGCCTGTTGTATATCAAAAATGCAAAAAGAATAACTAATGCTAGTCCAAAGCCAATAGCTATTACAATGGTGTTTTTTTGTTTAATTTCTGCATTATGTAAAACAGCTATTTTTTCTTTTGCTTCTAAGTTTTTTAAACTATCCAATGCCAATTGATTGTCATAATCAAATTTCTCTTGTGCTCTAATAGATGCTTTTAGGTTGCTCTCACTTTTTACTTTATCTCTTGCTTCTATCTTAATTTTATAATATTTAAGAGCATTAGTTGGGTCATTTAATTTTTGATAGAGGTAATAAAGATCTCCAGCAGAAATGAAGATGTGTTTTGGGTGATCTATTTCAACAGCCAAGGAGTAGCCTTTTTCAGCAAATTTTTTAGATAAAAGGATATCATTATTATAATTAGCAAGTATAGCATATTCATGATATATGCTAGAGAGTAACTTTTTATTGTTTATTTCTGTAGCTATTTTTTCAGCTTTATTTAAGAAAATTTTAGCTGAATCTAAGTCCTTGCCTTTTTTGTATATTATCCCAAGGTTCATATACAAATTGCTTTGAGTCATTTTGTTATTGAGGGGTTCGTTTAACTCAATTGCTTCATAATAGCATTGTTTAGCTTTATCAAGTTGTTTTAATTGAACATGAGTTTTACCTACATTGTTTAATACAGCAATAATTTTATTCTTTTTATTAATATTCCTAAATATTTTTAAACTCAAATATTGTGTCGCTAAAGCTTTTTCAGGATCGTCTTGTATGGCATAAATATTTGCCAAACCAGAATAGCATGAAGCAATATTGGATGAATCTTTAATACTTTCGCTTATAGCTTGTGCTTTTTGATAGAGCTGACTGGCTTTTGCATGATTGCCAAGAATGTAGTAGTTATAAGCGAGCTGTTTAGTTACTATGGCTTTATTTTTTTTGTCGGTTGTTTTTTTATACTGGTTAATAGAGTTGTTGTATGCCTCTAGCGATTTATAATATTGAACGTTATCTAAATTAATTTTACCAATATTACCATAAGCCTTTGCTTGCCATAATGTATTATTAGTTCTTTTAAAATGTTGGAGGGAATGGTTACAAATAGAATCGGCTTCATTATAATTGCCATTAAAAGCAATCACCAATGCGAATTCACAATTAACTTTATAGTTCCAATCTTTAAGAGTTTTGGTTTTGGTGAATTTGTTTAATTCCTCGAATACTTTTTTTGCCTTATCACCATCAGATTCAATTAGCTTTTTAGCATAATTAATACCTGCATTAATAGCTGAAGTGTCATTAGGAATTCTGTTTACCCATTTTGAGCTATCAGTTTGATTTGCAAAAATCGAAGAAGCTAGAATTAATAGAAAGTTTAAAAACAAGAGTTTTTTCATCTTACTAAAATACAATTATTTAAATTCTTACCCCAATTACACAAACATCATCAAGCTGCTCTAAATTACCTTTCCAGTCTTCAAAAGCGGTATTGATTAACTCTTTTTGTTTGTCGATATTTTCTTTCTGAATAGAAAGTAAAAGACGTTTGAAATTTGCTGTTTTCAATTTTTTTCCTTTTTCGCCACCAAACTGATCAGCATAACCATCAGAGAAAACATAAATACTATCTCCTTGTTTTAGTTCAATACTATGAGTTGTATATGGTTCAGGATTGTCAAATTGTCCAATTGGTTGTTTGTTAGCTTTAATTTCTTCTACTTCCTCAGCATCTTTTCTAATAATCCAAAGTGGATTGTGAGCACCTGCATATTGCAATTTATTTCCTTCTAAACAGCACAAAGCTATATCCATACCATCTTTAACTTCTTCTTCACTTTTCTCAAATTCTTGAATAACTATTTCTCTAGTTTTATCTAATATTTTACCTGGTTCAATTAACCCAAATTCTCTTACACTTCTATTTAGGCCATTGTTACAAATTACACTTACCATTGCTCCTGGTACTCCGTGTCCTGTGCAATCTGCTGCTGCAAATAGTGTTTTTTTACCAATAGTTTCCATCCAATAAAAATCACCTGCAACAATATCTTTAGGTTTATATAGTATGAAGCTATCTTTTAGGTACTCTTTTACTAATTTATTAGGTGGAAGAATGGCAGTTTGAATACGCTTTGCGTAACTAATGGAATCCATTATTTCTTTATTCTTTTCTCCAAGTTCCTCATGCGCAATCTCAACAGCTTCTTTTTGTTCTTCGATTATTATTTTTTGTTTATTGGTTACTCTAAATCGATTATAAGCAAACCCGCCAAATAATGCTAAAATTATTAACCCACTGTAAAGAGCAATTTTTTGTGTTTTTTCATGCTTTAACTCAGCTTTTTGAGTAGCAATTTGTGCATCTAATACTTTTTTAGTTTCTGCATCTTTTATGCTATCTGCAAGCATTTTTTTGTCATATTCAAATTCATATTCTTTACGTATTAATCCTCTTTTGTTTTCCTCATTTAACAACTCCTCTTTAATTGCAATATAGTTTTCGTAGAACTCAAGTGCTTTTCGGTAGTTACCTTGCTTCTTATAAATACCGAATAAGATGGCTGATGTTTCCATTGATTTTTTTGGGAGGTTTGCTATTTCCGCCAATTCATAAGCTTTTTGTGCACTTTTAAGAGCTATAGTTGTATTATTCAGTTTATTGTTCATGCTAGCCTTATTACCTAAGGCTGTTATTAGTGTTCGGTTATCTTTAGATTTTTCAGCATATGTAATTATTTCGTCAGTCATACTTAGTGCTTTGTCATAATCGCTTAACCTTTTATAGATTAAACTCATGTTCCCTAATACTTGTACAATACTTTTATTATCGTTTATGCTTTCAAGAAGTAATTTACTTTTTTCAAAGCTTGCTATCGCTTCATCAATTTTTCCTTGTTTTTTTAATAATCTTCCAATGTTGTTATGCGACATCGCTACACCTCTTGTTTCATTTATTGTCTCGAACATTTTTTGGCTTTTAGTGTAGAAGTCAAGTGCTGTAGCATAATCTTTTTGATAATAGTAAAGCTGGCCAATGTTTTGAGAAGAACGAGCCATAGAAGCCGTGTCTTTGAGTGTTTCAAACAATTTTAGACTTTCATAAAAATGCTCAGAAGATTTTGGGTAGTCACCAAATTTAAGGTAGCGTAAAGCAAGAAAATAATATGCCTTTGCTCTTAATTCGTCTGATTTGATTTTATGTGCAAAGGATTCGAAATTTTGGAGAATTTCAGTTAGTTGCTTTGGACTTACTATGCTAAAACTTGAAATAGCTAAGTTATTGTAAGCATATATTGCATGGTATGTACTTTTTGATTGAGTTTCTTTCAGCATTAACTCTGAAAGAACCATTGCTGTATCTGGGTTTTCTGATATGTAATAATCAGAAATTAGTGAGTTTAATGCAGTGTAACGAGAGGTATCCTCAATACTTTTGTTATTCCAAATAGCCCAAAGACTATCAACATTAGTTTGAGCAAAATTGTTGATTGCGAAAAAAAATGTTAGTATGAAAAGTATATTTTTCAAGCGGCTAAAATACAACTATTTAAAGTCTTTGTCAATTTCTAAGGCTTACTTACTTTCCTCTTTACACCAAGCAATAGCATTTTTTAGTGAGTGGATTAAACGTTGATGAACCATATCAATGTCATAACCATAATCACCATCATGTTCTCCTTGCGATAGTTTTTTGAGGTAACCAGATACACTAACCAATTGCCCCAGCATTCTGCCTTTATCTTT
>JARGOE010000100.1:3479-6300 GCA_029210015.1 Vicingaceae bacterium | reverse complement strand
ATACTAAAAAGATTAAACGAGTTAGAAAGAAAAGTACAAGGTAATGAGTAAACAAAAAACAATAAAAGATGCTTTTTCTGTTATAGGAATAGGCTTACATACTGGTGAAAAGGCAACTTTAACAGTTAACCCTGCTGCAGATAATCACGGATTTAAATTTCAACGTATTGATGTTGAAGGAGAACCAATTATTAATGCTGATGCAGACTTAGTAGTTGATACTTCAAGAAGTACAACACTAGAAAAAAATGGCGTACGAGTTCATACAACAGAACATATATTAGCTGCTTTATCTGGTATGGAAATAGATAATGCTTTAATACAAATTGATGGCCCAGAAATTCCAATTATGGATGGAAGTGCTTTCCCTTTTGTAGAAGCTATTAACCAAGTTGGTATTGTTGAACAAGAGGCGGATAAAGATTATTTTATTGTAACTGAAAACCTTACTTATGAAGATTTAGAGAGGCATACTGAAATGTTAGCTGTTCCTCAAGATGAATTTAGATTAACTGTAATGGTTGATTACAACTCACCCTTATTAGGAACACAACATGCACACATGTATCACGCTGGAGAGTTTGAACCAGAAATTTCTAAATGCAGAACTTTTGTGTTTTTAAGAGAGTTAGAAGTTTTAGCAAAAAATGGATTAATTAAAGGTGGAGATATTAAAAATGCTATTGTTTTAGTTGATACTCCCCTACCTCAAGAAAAGATGGATGAGATTGCTGATTTATTAGGTAAGCCTCACATGAAAGTTGAAGAAGCTGGTGTTTTAAACAATATAAAACTTCACTTCCAAAATGAACCTGCAAGACATAAATTATTAGATATTATTGGTGATTTAGCTTTAGTTGGAAAGCCAATTAAGGGTCACATTTTAGCTGCTAGACCAGGCCATAAAGGCAATGTTGATTTTGCAAAACTTATCAAACAAGAAATTAAAAAACAAGCGAAGCAAGGTCCAAAAATTGATTTAACAAAGGAGCCTTTATATGATATCAATGATATTGAAAGGTTACTTCCTCACCGTTACCCTTTCTTATTGATTGATAAAATCATGGAACTTTCAGACAATCATATTGTTGGTGTAAAAAATATTACTTTAAACGAACCTCAATTTACTGGTCATTTCCCAGGAAACCCTGTTATGCCTGGAGTTCTACAAGTAGAAGCAATGGCACAAGCTGGAGGTATTTTAGTATTAAGTCAAGTGCCAGACCCTGAGAACTATAGCACTTACTTTATGAAGATTGACAACGTAAAATTCAAAAGAAAAGTAATTCCTGGAGATACTATTGTTTTTGACTTACATTTACTAACTCCTATAAGAAGAGGAATTGTTCATATGGGTGGAAAAGGCTATGTAAACGGACAAGTTTGCATAGAAGCTGAATTGATGGCTCAAGTAGTTAAAGACAAAAATATTGAACCAAAAGCAACGCAAGAAGTTCAATAAAAAAAATTATCTTCGCCTAAACATTAAGATTTAATAATGGAAAGATTTCCTCAAACTAACATACATCCAGATGCAAAAATTGGTGAGAATGTTATCATTGAACCTTTCACTACTATTGCTAAAGATGTAGTAATTGGTGATGGTACATGGATTGGCCCAAATGTTACCATTTTTGATGGAGCAAGAATAGGAACGAATTGTAAAATTTTTCCTGGAGCAGTTATCTCTGCCGTACCTCAGGATTTAAAATTTGCTAACGAATATACAACTACAGAAATTGGTAACAATACTGTTATTCGAGAATGTGCAACTATCCATAGAGGAACGGTTGACAAAATGAAAACCAAAGTTGGTGACAATTGTTTGATTATGGGTTATGTTCATATAGGGCATGATAGCTTTATTGGCAACAACTGTATACTAGCTAACTATGTTGGTATTTCAGGCCATAATGTTATTGAAGACTATGTAATAATGGAAGGAAAGGTTGGTACACAACAATTTATCAGAATTGGTGCCCACTCATTTATTGCAGGTGGAACTTTAGTAAGAAAAAATGTCCCCCCCTATGTGAGAGCTGCTCGTGAGCCAATTTCATACGCAGGTATTAATGCTGTTGGTTTAAGAAGAAGAGGATTTAGTGATGAAAGCATTAAAAATATTGAGGATATTTATCGCAACTTATATGTTATGAATAATTCTGTTGGAGCTGGAGTAAAAGCCATTAAAGAAGAGCTTCCTGACAGTCCAGAAAGAAAACAAGTTTTAGAATTTATAGAATTATCAGATAAGGGAATTATAAAAGGCCCTATTTAAAAAAAACAATAAAATGGTTGGTACATCAGAAATAAAAAAAGGATTATGTATTAGGTATAATAATGGAATCTATACAATAATTGATTTTCAACACGTTAAGCCAGGTAAAGGGCCTGCTTTTATTAGAACAACATTAAAAAACGTTGAAACAGGAAAAGTAATTGATAATACTTTTACTTCTGGTCACAAATTAGATGATGTAAGAGTAGAAAGAAGAAAGTATCAGTTTTTATATAAAGATGAATCTGGTTATCATTTTATGAATGATGAAACATATGAGCAGACATTTATAAAAGAAGAAATTATTAATGCACCCCAATTTTTAAAAGATGGTGATTATGCTGAAATAGTTTTTGATGCAGAAGAAGAAGTACCACTAATATGTGAATTACCAGCTTCAATTGTATTAGAAGTAACTTATACAGAACCAGGAGAAAAAGGGAATACAGCAACAAATGCTTTTAAACCTGCAACTGTTGAAACTGGTGCGGAAGTTAGAGTTCCTTTATTTATAAATACAGGAGATTTTATTAAAATTAGTAC
>JARGOE010000100.1:0-3379 GCA_029210015.1 Vicingaceae bacterium | reverse complement strand
CAAAAGCACAAGTTAGATTCTCTGGAGGTTTAGAGTTAGGTTATGCATTAGAATCAAATTTTGGACTTATGTATGGCGCTTCATTTGGTGGAGAATATGGGTTAAACGACAATGCTGGTATTACCGGACAAATTGGATATATCTTAAACTCTGTTGATAAACCAGCTAATTTTGATAAATATTCATTCAATATGTTACCTATCCAATTTGGTTATAAGTATTATTTTGATTCAAATACAAGTGGAGCATATTTACATGGCCAATTAGGTGTTCATGTATTGATGTCTTCTATTGAATATACTTTCACAACGTATGATGTTGACCCTGTTACTTTTCAATTAATTCCAAGAGAAGAAAAGATATCTGAAAGTGACAGCCAAACTAACTTGAGTTTTGCTATTGGTGGTGGTTACATGGTAAGTGAGAATATTGATTTAGGCCTACGCTATTGTAATATAATAGCAGATGGAGCTGATTTTAGCTACATAGGTATCCGAGCAGCTTATAATTTCTAAAAGGAATAAAAAAAGTATTTTTAAAAAACCGCCAAAATTATGGCGGTTTTTTTGTTTCTAAAACTGAGTCATTTTTTTAAATTACATTTGTATAAGATATGAGTACTCAATCAAAAAATACAAAAAAAAGAATACAACTAGGTAAGTTTAAGCTAGATACATTATTAGAGATTACTAAAGCGATTAATAATAATTTATCTAAAGATGAGTTAATTGAGCTTTATCAAAATGTACTCCTAAAAGAATTAAAGATTGGGAAACTTCTTTTGTTTAGCCATAATGATAAGGAGTGGACTCAAGAATTATGCATTGGTACTAGCTGTAATGATATTGATGTAAAAGAAGATTTACTTGAAATTACTCAAATTAATGTATTGTCTAATCCTACCAATAAAAAACTAAAAAGTTTTGATGTAATAGTACCTGTTTTTCACAAATCTAAACCTTTAGCTTATTTACTTTTGGGTGATTTTGATGGAGAAAAAATTGAAGTAAGCCCTATTATAAAGCATCTAACATTTATTCAAACACTTACCAACATTATAATTGTTGCTATAGAAAACAAAAGACTTTATAAAGAAAACCTGGATCAAATAGCAATTAAAAAGGAGATGGAGTTAGCATCAGAGATGCAAACTATGCTATTTCCAAGAAACCTACCAAACAATGAAGAAATTGAGGTTGCAGCTAGCTACAAACCTCATCAATTAGTTGGTGGTGATTATTATGATTTTATTGTTTTAAACAGAGATGAAATTGCATTTTGTATAGCAGATGTATCAGGGAAAGGAGTCCCAGCTGCTTTATTAATGTCAAACTTTCAAGCAAGTCTTCGTTCATTAATTAAGAGGACATCTTCTTTATCTGAACTAGTAATAGAGCTTAATAAAAATATTTTAGCAAATGCTAATCGAGAAAAATTTATTACCGCATTTATTGGGAAATACAATATACAAACCAGGAACTTACAATTCATAAATGCAGGACATAATCCTCCTATTTTATTAATTGGTCATCAATTTAAAAAATTGTTTGAAGGAAGTACTGTCCTTGGTGTTTTTGAAAATCTACCAAGTGTTACAGAAAAAAACATTACAATCCCTAAAGATGCAATTTTAACTTGTTATACTGATGGTGTTGTTGAACAAACAAATAGTAAGGATGAGGAATTTGGAATGGAAAATATGGAATCATCTGTTTTACAAAACAAAGAAAAAAGCATAAGTAAAATTGTATCTGCTATCACTTTAAATCTAGATGAATACAAGGCTGATCAAGAATATCATGATGATATTGCCTTACTTTGTATGAGAATTCGATAATTTATTTTTACTGTGATAAATATCTATTGCTACAATTAAAGCAACTAACCCCCAGAATGGAACAGAAGCTTTGTCTGTATCTAAATAATTATTTAGAAACCCATGAACAACATAAGTAAATAAGCCCAGCAAAGAAGCTAATACCACATTTTTTAACTCTCCTTCTGGCAAACTATGATATAAAATTGATCCTCGATAATAAACCATTATTATTATAGCTAAAACTGAAATCAAACCAAGCACACCTGATTCTGCCAATGGTCCGATATATTCACTATGTGCATTTCCATTTTCTCCTGCGTTAGTACTAATAATAGTTTTTTCACTAGCTAGTTGAAATGGTGCGTATTGAAAAACATATGTTCCAGGCCCCCAACCGAAAAAGGGTCTTTCTTGAAACATTCTCCATGCTGAACTCCACCTATTTAACCTTTCTAAATTTGATGCATCTGTTGAAACATTCGAAATAGATTCAACATGCTCTGATAAATTATCAGAAGAATCTTGATTATTCCTTTCCAGATCCATCATTAAATTATCCCAACTTAGTAATAATATCAGCCCTCCCAACACAGTAATTGTTGCTAGCACGGTAAATCTAATTTTTAATTTATAAATACCAAAAAGAACAAACGCAGCTACTAGGCTAACCCATGCTGCTCTTGTATAAGAAAGTATGATACCTAGTGTAAATAACAATAATAATACATAACTAAATACCTTAACATAAGATGTATAACTTTTACCCGTAAACAATAAGATTATTGGAAAATACATTGCTAAAATAGCTCCATAAGATGTATGATCTTTATAAAAAGGCTCCATCACCCAGTGGGCCGGTTTTTCTTCAAAATTAAACCCTGCAAGCCTTATTATAGAGTAAATCACAACAAAGGATAATGGGATTAAGTATGCCCAAAAGAACTTTTTATAATTATCAGCTTTTTTAAATAGCTGTGTTGCTAAGAAGTAAAAACAAACTACAAACCATAACCTGGCTAATAAAAATTTAAAAGAAACAACAGGCATTTCGCTTGTTAAGCTGGTAATAAATATCCAAGCAAGATTAAAACTTATAGCTATAGTTATTGGATGGTATATTAATTTTTTATCTAAATCCTTTTGTTGAATTAATCTCAATAAATAGAGAATCATAACTCCAAACATCAATGGCTCAGTTGGCAAATACATTCCTATACCTCCTACAGCTAACTCTTCTAAATTAAGGGATAAGGGAGTTGTAAAAACAATAAACCACATTAACTTTTCTAACTGAAAAAATGCCATAAAAACTAAAGTGAGGGCAAATGGTATAAGTGCAAAATAGTACATTTCATTAGTCACGAAATAACTATTTAATGCAATAAAAATAAAGCTACATAAGTAAACCCAATATGACTTTAACAACCTATTCAATTAAAGATGCTTTAAACGATTATATGTTAAAAGAGCTATAATTGTAAACAAAAGACTTCCAAACAATGATAAAACAACTATTAACCATCTAATTGGATAACACTTTTTATCAGCTACTTCTGGGAA
>JARGOE010000099.1 GCA_029210015.1 Vicingaceae bacterium | reverse complement strand
TGTTCATTAGATCATTTAAAACCTAAAGACTTAATTACTCCTGAGACTTTAGAAAAATTTTTAAAAGGTTTTATTACTGACAAAAGGTATCATAAGATAAAAAGAATAAACCTTTACAATGGAGGTGAAGTTCTATTACATCCTAAACGCCTTGAATTATTAGAGTTAATTAAAAAGTATAAAGACATTGCTAAGAAGCATAACTATCGCTTTCCTGAAATACATTTATTAACTAATGGAATGTTGTTACGTGAAAAATTAGCTGAAGACATTATAAAAATTGATGTAGTTGATTTGTTAGGAGTTAGTTTTGATGGTGGTACCCCTGAAGCTTTTGAAGAGATGAGAACCAATGCTAAATGGCCTATTTTTTATAGTAATATTAAAGCGTTTGATAAACTTAGAAAGCAACACAATAGTAAGGTTAAAATGAGTGCTATTAGTTGTATTCCAGGAGACAAGCCAAGGAGTACAAAATGGATGCATCCAGAATTTAAAGAAGTTTATCAACTATTAGATTGGTATGAATTAAGACGATTACACAATTGGGCTGGTAATATTGAAGAAATTGAAATACCAATTAAAAAACATAAAATTGGTTGCACACTACTTATGGAACAAATGGTGTTACTTCCTAGTGGAGATGTAACTATTTGCTGTAATGATTTAAATTCGGAAGCTGTTATTGGTAATATTTTAAAAACCGACTTAATTGATATTTACAACAGTGAGATAAGAATGAAATATCTTTACCTACACTTAAAAGGTAGAAAAAACGAAATTGATTTTTGTAAAGGTTGTGAGACTTTTTAAAATCTTAAATGTTCTAATTCTTTTGATTTAGAAATAGTTATTTTACTCCCCTTTATAGATATTAAACCTTCTTCTTTAAAGTCAGATAAGGTTCTTATAACAGTCTCAGTAGATGTACCTACAATACTAGCTAACTCATTTCTACTTATTGAAATTTCAAAATCTTTATCATCATTATCTTGATACTTTTTCTGCAATTCAACTAAAGCATCAGCTACACGTTTACGAACAGAATCGTAAGCTAAGTTCAATAGCTTCTCTTCCTTTTCAACAACGTTGTGAGCTAACATTTTAATAAACCTGTTAGATACATCTCTATTCTTGTAAAGCAATTCAATAAAATCTTCTTTAGGAATTTTAAGAATTTCTGTCTCATCCATTGCCTCAGCAGTTTCAATATAATCATCTCCTTCAAAAATGGATAAATATCCTATAAAGTCTCCAGCACCATATAAATCTACACTATACTCTTTTGCATCATCATTAATTTTATAGGTTCTAACTCTACCTGAATTAACAAAATAAATTGCACCAGCATAATCTCCTTCATGAAACACAACCTCTTTCTTTTTATAAGTACGAGTTTTACGATTTTCTGATAATTTACTTAGCTCCTCAATTCCTTTAGCTTCATCAATAAAGTTTGATAGGCCTGATAAATTTTGTTCGTATCCTGATTTAAACAACTGACTTCTTTCTATTCTACTTTCTATTACACTTAAAAGCTCCATCTCTTCAAAAGGCTTTGTTACATAATCGTCAGCCCCTAAATTCATTCCTTTTCTAAATTCACTTTTTTCTGCTTTAGCAGTTAAAAACACAAATGGTATAGAACAAGTATTAGGGTCTTTACTTAAAATATAAAGAACACCATACCCATCCATTTCTGGCATCATTATGTCACAAATAATTAAATCTGGCATATGATCTTTAGCTAGCTCAACACCTATCTTGCCATTTTCTGCCGTTAAAACTTTATAATTTGCCAGCTCAATAATCTCAGCTGTATTCTCTCGCATTTCAAGATTATCTTCTATCAATAAAATTGTTTTACTCATAATAATATATTTGGTATTTCTACTGTAAAGGTAGTTCCTTTATGTTGTTCACTTATAAACGAAATATCTCCATTTACTAAAGTTAAATATTTTTTCACGATGTTTAATCCCAATCCTGTACCTTCAATATTAGTTACATTACCTGCTCTAAAGAATCTATTAAACAATTGCTTTTGTTCTTCTTTAGGAATTCCAATACCATAATCTTTAATTGTAATAATAGCAGCATCATTATTAGATGACAAAGTTACATCAATATTTTTTTGTTCAGCAGAATATTTACTAGCATTTGATATTAAATTAATAATAATATTCTTAATTACATTTCTATCAGTATTAACTAATTGCTCAGTATTTAAATTATTAAATAAATTAATTGTCTGTCCCTTTTTTAAATACAATTCCATTTCTTCAACTGCTTCTTCAATAAGTTCAGCTATAAGGAATTCAGACAAATTTACTTCTACTTTACCTTCTTCTAATTTATCTATTGATAAGAAATCATTAAGGATTGATGTTAAATTTTTAACTGAAGATTTTATCCTTCCTAAATGTCTCTCTCTCTTGTCTTGCTCATCAATAGTTTGGTATTTTTGAGCTAAAGTTGCAGAAGATAAAATAGTACTTAATGGAGTTCTAAATTCATGTGATGCCATAGAAACAAATCGAGTTTTAAGTTCATTTAACTCTCTTTCTTTTTCTAAATTTTTTATCATTTCTTTCTCCGCCAATTTAGAGTCTGTAATGTTCTTTTCAATCACTAATATTTGCTCAACTTCTCCTTCTGGAGATTTTAATGGAACTGCATTAACCACATAAAAATCATCATCATATTCAAACTCAAATGAAATTCCTTCTCCGCGAAATACAGCTGCCATTTTTTGAGTAATTGTTTCAGATAAATTTGAATCGAAACGTTCAGTATATTTTTTACCCATTAAACCCTCACTATTAAGCCCTAATCGGTCTAATTCTTGACCTTCAGTAAAAATATAATTTAATTCTTTGTCAAAGACATTAATAATTCCTCTAGGAAAATTACGTGCTATTAAATTATATAACTTCTGGCTTTTCTCTAATTCTTGAGTTCGTGTATCAACCTTTTTCTCTAACTCAACATTCAGTTGCTTTAATTCATTTTGTGATTGAACTCTTTCTGTTATGTCGGTTATAATAGCAACAACCTTCATATCCTCACCTTCACAACAATGGTTCAACCCTATTTCTACTGAAAATTCAGACCCATCTTTTCTCTTCGCCAACAAATCCATACCTATCCCCATATTTCTGGCTTTTGGTGATTCTACATATCCAGCCCGATGATGTTTATGTCTATCCTTTATTCTGTCAGGTATCAATACCTCTATAGTTTGACCTAACAACTCACTTTCATAAGTATAGCCAAACATATCTAACAACATTGGATTTACTAACTCAATTACTCCTTTATTGTTCGTAACAAGCATTCCTTGCCCAGCATTATCAAAAAGTATTTTATAGATGTCCGTTTTCAGCTCCATACATCAAAAATAAATGAAATATAAAGATGATATCAATTATAAAGTACAAATATGATTTTAATCACGATTTATCCTAACAAGTGTCAGTTGAAAATGATAAATTTTTCGAAATTTTTGTTGTTTATAAAATTGTTCATGACTCAGAACCTTATATATAACTTAAATGATCTTACTTCAGCGTTGAATAACACTGAAAATGAAGCTGATTATGATGATATTTTATCAAAAATACGTTTCAACTTTAAAGATATTGAACATTTATGTTTTTGGGATGCTGAACATTATTCAAAAATTAATGTTGGAGAAGGTGAAAATTATGAGCTTAACTTAATTTGCTGGGAAAGTCAACAACAATCAAAAATTCATCAACATCTTAATGAGAAATCATGGATTTATGTAATTAAAGGAGAAATTACAGAGAAAACATATCACCCTATTAACGGCTCAGGAAATTTTGATTTAAAAGGCGAAACTATTTTAACTCCAAGAAAATCTTCTCACCTTACTTTTAATAAAAACCTTCATCATCATTTAGCTAATTCTAACCCAACCCGTTCGGTTAGTTTACACTTATACGTTAAGTAATCTCTGATTTTAAATCTTGAATAAATTCATCTAACACTCCTTGTTTAACATGATGCATTACTACTATCTTATACCATTTAGGGTGAGTATGTTCATCAGGCACTAAAGCATATTTTTTGGCTAAAGTTTTTGATATGTATTTCTCTCTAATAGTTATTATGTTGATATATGGATTATGATAAAATTCAACTCCTAATTTCTCTAAACGTTTGCACAAGCTTTTAGCTTTATCTGTAAGAATTCTCATTTTAGTTTTTAAACCTTCTGACCCATGTATTTTTAATATCATCCATACTGATACAGCATTTGCCCCTGATCTACTTCCGCAAATGGTGTAATCCTTTCCTTGTACATATCTAGCTTCTTCAGTTAAAGCATACTCCATCAACCCTTTTCTAATGATAAATATTCCTGTACCATAAGGTGATTGAAGCATTTTGTGGCCATCTAAGGTAAACGAACTAATGTACTCGTTATTAAAATTATAGCTATTAGCTGAATTCGTAAACGGATAGATAAAGCCTCCAAAAGCACCATCAGCATGCAACTTAAAGTTTAAGTCGTTTTCAGTAAAAAAAGAAGTAATTCTATTGATATCATCTACAGATCCAAACATAGTGGTTGACATGTTCATTACAACAATAAAATGCTTTATTCCTTTTTGCTTAGCCGAATTGATTTGTTCCTCTAAGTCATTCTGAACTATCATTCTTGTATTCTCATCAACCTTTAAAACGATAGATGGAATATTTAAAAGGTTAGCACCTTTAGGCATTGAGTAATGACTATCTTGAGAATAAACTACAGCTACTTGATTATTTAATGCACCAAACTCTTTAACAAAGTAATTACGGTAAATCCACAAGGCCTGAATATTAGCCTCTGTTCCTCCTGGAGCAACATAACCATCTTGCTCGTCAGACTTCCCCCCTAAAATTTCTTCAGCACATAGTTTAATTAATTCCATTTCTAGCTGTTGTGTTCCTTTAAAAAAAGGCTCAGAATCTTCATTTAAAGTATGACAGCCAATATGGTTTGGATTAGCTATTAGAGTAGCTAAAAAAGGCGCATCATCTAAAAAAGGCGCATCATCATAAAATTGTTCTTCATCTAAATAACTGGCTGGTATTCCCAATATCTTTTTGGTTTTATAGCTCATATTTTGATCCAACGCCTCAGTTATCCTCTCCGTAATCTCATCATGTGATAATTTATCCCAATACATCTTTTAAATTTTATGCAAACATATTGCTCTTGCTAAACATAGTAAGTGACCAAAATCATTTATTTAAAGCTCCTAAAGTTGTTATTTTGAATAAATCTAAATAAGCAATTATGAAAACTGCCTCATTTCTTAAAAACATTGAATACAACGAAACTAAACCTGCCATTTCGGTAATGCTAGAAACCGATTTCAGCAAAGAAATTAGAATAGTTTTTAAAGCCAAGCAATTAATGGCTGCACATAAAGCACTCAAACCTATTGTGGTTGAAATTATTGATGGTGCTATTGATTTTGATGTGATTGATTCTGTCCACCACCTTACAAGAGGAGATATTATTGCTTTGGAAGCTAATGTTTCGCATAGTCTAAAAGCTATTAAAAATAGTGTAGTGCGTTTAACATTATCAAAAAGTGATACTGCTTAAAGAGTTGATAACACAGTAAATAACACTTAATTTACTATGGCTTATGGCAACAACTCATTTCGTTTTGTTGTTTATCATAGCTTGGACTGATGTAAGGTATATCTAAATTTAACCCTCTAACAATTAACAGTAAGGCCACAACGATAGTTAACAATGGCATTACCTTATTAATTTTTATTTTAGCTACTTTACTAAAGCTATTTGATAAGTAAGAGATTCCAAACATCATTGGGATAGTTCCTAACCCAAACACAAACATAAATAGCATACTGTTTGCTAAACTGCTTTGTAATAAGGCAGCTTGCATAGCAATAAAAACTACTCCACAAGGAATTAATCCGTTTAGCAAGCCTGTAAAATACAACGCTGCGCTAGATTGTTTTTTCAATAAGCCCGATAGCTTGGCTTTTACCCCATTGTTAAACTTCAAAAAGTAACGGTGGTAAAAATTCAATTTCATAAACTTTTTAGCTAACATTACATACAACAACAGCCCAACACCTAAAACGATACTTATGGTCTGAGAAACACCAGCAAAACGCAAGCCTTCACCAAAAAAACCGATTAATAAACCTAGAAATGAATAAGTTGTTATTCTGCCAAAATTGTAAGCTAGTAAACCAAATACTTTTCCAGCTTTACTTCTTTTACCAACTGGCAATATTAAAGCAATTGGTCCACACATTCCCAAACAATGAAAACTACTGGCTAATCCTAATGATATGGCTGCTATTAATAAAATTTGCATGTTAGCTTACAAAACAAG
>JARGOE010000098.1 GCA_029210015.1 Vicingaceae bacterium | reverse complement strand
ATTTACTTTACATGGTAAAACCTTTATTGGCATAAGTAACTCTCCTTATGCTGCTATTCCAGGATTTATATGGCAAAAACAAGGTCCTTCTAGCGAACTTATCTTTGGGTCTTACTTTAGAAGTAAACTTAAAAATGAATCAAGATATACTGGCATCTTTAAAGAAAGTGCAATCGCTCTTGGTCTTTTCTACAGAGCAGGTGATGCTTTTATCCCTAAACTAGCGCTGGAAATGTTTAACTTTAATCTTGGAGTTAGTTACGACTTCACAGCTTCTGGACTCTCTGAACCTACAGGTGGTAACGGTGGTTTCGAAATCTCCCTCCAATACATCGTCCCTGTTCAACAACGTTACGGTAAAGGTTCTGCTCCTAAAATGTATTAGTGGGTAAAAAGCAACTACTCTAAAATCTTTTCGTCTTATAATAAAACTATAATTTAATAAAATGAGAAACTTTTTATTATTAGTAGCATTTTCATCCCTTTTTACAATTGACTTAAATGCTCAATCAGATAATCAAACCCATAATTCTGAACTTAAAATTACTGAAGATGGTAAACGTCTAGAAGCTACAATAATTTGTTTAGATGCAATTGAATCGCCTACTAAATATAATACTTTTGCTAAACAATTTATTTCACACCCAAACTTTCCACAAAAAACTAAGCTAATAACAAGTGAAAAATTAAGGGAAAACATTAATAATTATTTTATTAATCACCCTAATTTAATAGATAAAGTAAGATTAGAAAGAAAAAAGGCACATGACAAATTATATGGTAAACGACCATATTAAATACATTGATTATATGAAGTCCATTATAAAATTAACAATTGCTAGTCTATTAACAATTATTTGTTATACGGATATATTTGCTCAAACACCAATCCCTGTATGCCCTCAAAGCGCATCATTTACTGGGATGACAAGAGGTTATTATTTTACGGCTCCAACAAGTTTTACAATCTGTGGAATTTTTGTGGAGGATGATATGTCTACTGCGTTTCAAAGTGCTGCAATAGTTAGGTTTACTGCAGGAACTCCACCTGCATATCCAGGTACAACAAATAGTTTTGTAACCTTATGGCAAAATCTAAATTATGTGCCTAACAATATGATTCCTGTGCCAAATGTTACTATTAATGCTGGTGATATAATTGGTATTTATGGTTCTCGAACTGCCAATTCTGTAAATAGTTATGGCCCAGCACAATGTGTAATCAATATTCAAGGAAACCCAACCACAACGTTTAGAAGTGGAATGCAATTTGATCTAGCTGCCGGACCAGGTATGCATGATATTTGGAATGAAAACAATGGAAGTATTGGAAGAGTAACAATGTATACTAATTGCTGTCCTAGCCCTGCTGCTATACCAAATATAGCAGGTACGGATACCGTTTGTGAAGGAGATTCTGTATCATACACAATTCCTGCACAAACAGGTGCATTAAATTACAACTGGGTTGTCCCTCCTGGAGCAACAATAACAGGAGGTCAAGGAACAACATCTTTAAATGTTGCATGGAATACTGCGCCTGGAGGTCAAATCTGTGTTGACTGGACAGACACATGTACGACAAGCCCTCAAACATGTATAAATGTTACAGTAAATCCTACACCTACAGCAAATGTCCCTGCAAATGCAACATATTGTAATGGTGACCCTGTTCCTCCGTCTGTATTTACATCGCTACCTGTTGGCGGAACTTTTGATTGGACAAATTCCGATCCATCCATTGGTTTGGCAGCATCTGGTAGTGGAGATACGCCTCCTTTTAATGCAACCAATAATAGTTCAAACCCTATTACTGCAACAATTACAGTGACGCCAACCCTTGCTGGATGTTCAGGGTTACCTGTCACATATACTATTACTATAAATCCAACACCCCAAGCACCAACTGCTGCAAATATTACTATTTGCCCAGACGATACTGCTTTCTTGAATGCAACTGCTCCAGGAGGGACATATAGTTGGTATGATTCCGCTACAGGAGGTAATCTTTTAACAACAGGCGCATCATACACAATCACAAACCTTAATTCTGATACAACTTACTATTTAGAAACGACTGTAAACGGATGTATTAGTCCAAGAAGCCCTATTACTGTTACAATTTCACCTGATGTAACTGTTAATATATTAGCAAGTAGTACCTACCTGTTTTTAGGAGAATCTTCTAATTTAACAGCCTATTCAGGTATTCCTAATACATCATATTCTTGGAACCCACCAGCTGGTTTAAGCTGTATTTTTTGTTCGAATCCTATTGCAACACCAAATCAAAGTGGCTGGTATTATGTAACTGCTACTAATGCAAGTGGCTGCAAAGCTATTGATAGCATCTATATTGAAGTAGACCCAACAGCTAATATTTATGTTCCTAACATTTTTTCCCCTAATGAAAACGGAAATAATGATGTATATAAAATTAGAGGAAAAGGTGTTGATTTATTCTATCTAGCAATCTATAATAGATGGGGACAGTTAGTGTTTGAATCTAATGATATTGATCAAGGTTGGGATGGAACTAAAAATGGGAAAATGTTAAACCAAGGTGTTTTTGTTTATAAACTTAATGTAACTATGAAAAGTGGGGAAGAATACAAACAATCTGGCAATATTACACTCGTCAGATAACAATATTTGTAAAAAATATCAAATCTATACTTGTCTATATAACTGTTAGTTAAGTTCTATTTGTGACACATTAAATTGATGATTGAACCCTTTTAATTAAAAGTAGACAACTTTCTAGCTAACTTTAACGTCTTGTACTTCAAGTACAACATTAACTAGAATAATTATGAATAAAAACTTACTGCTAACAATTCTATTAATCATCTTTGGATTAAGTTCATACGCACAATCTGATAATCAAACTGGCAACCCTGAGTTACAAATTACTGAAGAGGGTAAACGATTAGAAGCAACTTTAATTTGTTTAGATGCTCTTGAAGCCCCTACAAAATATAATGAGTTTGCTAAACAGTTTATTACACTTCCTAACTTCCCTCAAAAAAGCTTGTCTCTTTCAAGTGAAGACTTAAGAAAAAATATTAACCAATATTTCATTAATCACCCAAAAATGATTGATAATGTTCGTGATGAAAGAAAAAAAGCACACGATAAAATTTACGGATCAAGACCATACTAATTAAGAATTATTCAAATATGAAATCTATTTTAAAATACACGCTTATAGGTCTATTGACTTTATTAAGTTATACTGATATGTTTGCGCAAACACCAATTACGGTTTGTGGCCCTATGAATTCTTTTACTGGAATGACAAGAGGATATCACTTTACAGCCCCAACTACATTTACAGTATGTGGCATTTATGTTGAAGATGATATGTCAACCTTATTTCAAAGTGTTGCCATCGTTAGATTTACAGCTGGGCCTCCTCCAGCTTTTGCAGGAACAACTAATAGCTTTGTTACACTTTTTCAAAATTTAAACTATGCTCCTAACAATATGGTTGCTGTACCTAACATCACTATTAATGCTGGTGATATTATAGGTGTATATGGCTCTCGAGGTGCAAATTCAATCAATAGTTACGGAAGCCCTAATTGTGGTTTAATGATAAACGGTTTTCCAGCTAATGCTCAAAGAAGTGGAATGCAGTTTGACTTAGCTGCTGGACCTGGAATGCATGATATATGGAGTGAGGTTAATTATAACATTGGTAGGGTTACTTTATATACTAATTGTTGCCCTCAACCACCTGCAATTACAAGTATTGCTGGGCCTACTTCTGTTTGTGAAGGAGATGTTGTGAATTATACTTGCCCAGCACAAACTGGTGCAGTGACTTATAATTGGACATTACCTGCTGGAGCAACAGTTAATTCTGGGCAAGGCACCAACTCAATTAATGTAACCTGGAATGTTGCCACGCCACCTGATAGTGTTTGTGTTACTTGGGATGACTCTTGTACAACAAGCCCTTCTTTTTGTATGGCTGTTACTGTAAATCCTATTCCTGTTGCACCAACTGCATTATCATTAAATAGTTGTCCTAACACTACAGCTACATTAACAGCAACTGCTCCTGGAGGAACTTATGAATGGTTTAATGTTGCAGCAGGTGGGTCTGTTTTAGGGACTGGTAGTTCATTTACAACTCCTGTACTAACAACAAACTCTACTTTTTATGTTCAAACTACAGTGAATGGTTGTACTAGCCCAAGAACACCTGTTAATGTTACACTTGCTACAAATCAAGTAGATTTTACCTCTGATAGTGTTAGTGGTTGTATGCCTCTAACTGTTAATTTTAATAATACTACAGACCCAGGAATTGTGGCCTCTACATTTTGGGATTTTGGTGATGGAGGAACCGACACTTCAGATAGTCCTACATACACTTATTATAATCCTGGAACTTATGGCGTGTCCTTAACTGTTATTGACACTTTAGGTTGTTCTTTTACTAAAACCAATTTCAATTATATAAATGTTTTTGAACTTCCAACAGCTAATTTCACAATGAATCCTACTTCTGCAAGTATGTTTGATCCTAATATTAATTTTTATGATGAATCTTTTTCCAACATTGTTTCTTGGAATTGGGATTTTGGTGGGACTGGCTTTAGTAATAATCAAAATCCTGAACATACATTCCCTAGTGATACTGGAACATATTTAATTACTTTAACAGTAACTAATGCAAATGGCTGTATAGCATCAACCACTGGAGAATTAACAATTCTGGGGGAACATGGTATTTATATACCTAATGCGTTTACTCCTGATGGAGATGGTAGAAATGATGTTTTTGGCCCGAAAGGTTTTGGAATCAGTGAAACTAATTATGCCTTCAGAATTTTTAATAGATGGGGAGAAGTGATTTTTATCTCAAAAAGTATGAATGATGGCTGGGATGGAACATATAAAGGAGTTTTAGTCCCTTCTGATGTTTATGCTTGGCGTGTTGATTACACGGACATTCTTGGCAAAAAACACAAACAAGTGGGGCACGTTACAATGATTAAATAAGAAAGAATAATTCTTTTTTAATCTATCTCTGCGTCAACTTTAAGGTCTAAATGAATGTCTATCGGTCGAATTTGATTGATTAAAGGTTTTTTTTATGCTTAATTTTATATGTTGTTTAAATATTGTAATATGAAAAATAAAATAACTCTTTACGCTTTATTATTATTATCCTCTTTTTCAACTATACAAGCAGGAAGTAGAAGTATTAACGTCTTATCAGTTGTAACACCAATAACTTTTCAAGATAATACTTGGAAAAAAGTATATAATGCAAACAATCTTACTATTTATCTTAAAGTAGAAACTTTATCTGAAGGCCGTTTCATATCATATAAATATGAAAATTCTTCATCAAAAGAAATTTCTTTTTCTTTAGAATTAATTAAAAACAATAAGATTGTTTCCAACAATAAGATGACAATAACACTTAAGGAAAATACATCTGAAATATTTTTTGACCCTACAGATACTGTTCAGTTAGGTGAAAACGAATCAATAGATGATTATACTGTTAAAATAAATTGATGCCCTATGAGAAAACTACTTTCTATTCTTTTGTTGTTTTTAGTTAACTTCACTATAAGTTATTCTCAACCTTTTTCAGCAACACAGCAAGTTATTTCTCCTACAATTAATGGTAGTGTTACTAACTATGGTCGTGGTTTTGATTTTACTCCTTCAGTTAACATTACAATTGTTTCTCTAGGAAAAAGGGTGCCTATTATGAACACACAGCCTATTACTTGGAAAATTTGGCAAGTAAACAATCAAGCTTTAATTCATTCTCAAACTAGTGTTGCAACAACCCCTACTGTTTATACTTACGAACCAATAAGTGCTCCAGTAACATTATTGGCTGGTGTTCGATACTCTCTAACTCTTTACGGTAATTATCAATATTATTACGGACCAAGTAATCAAATTCATCCTCTTTTAACTTACCATACAATGCGTTATTGTAATGGTTGTTATGCGGCTCAACCTTTTCCTACTTCACTATTAAATAATTATCATTATGGTAATCCAGATTTCATGTTTACAACTTGTCCTCCACCTCCAGCATTACCTTCAATTAGTGGTCCTTTAACTGTTTGCCAAGGTGCTTCAGTAACATACACTACACCTGCACAAGTTGGTGCAACCAACTATAATTGGACAGTGCCAGCTGGGGCTACAATTACAGCTGGTCAAGGAACTAATACTTTAAATGTAACCTGGAATGCTACTCCAGGAGGTCAAATTTGTGCTGACTGGACGGATTCTTGTGCTACAAGCCCTCCACTATGTATAAATGTTACTGTTAGTCCTCCCCCAACAATGACAACTCCTGCAAATATTACTGTTTGTAATGGAGACAATGTCCCTGCTTCTGCTTTTGTAAGTAACCCTGTTGGAGCTACTTTTGCTTGGA
>JARGOE010000097.1:3486-6477 GCA_029210015.1 Vicingaceae bacterium | reverse complement strand
TAAAACAAGGTTATTACAATTATGCCTACTGCTTTGTTAAAGATGGCTCTAAAAACACTGGAGACATTTCTGTAATAGAAGGTTCTCACTATGAAGCAGAAAATGAATATAGCATTTTGGTTTACCACAGAGGTGTAAATGATTATTATGACAAATTAGTTGGGTTTGCTACAGCAAGAAATAGGGAGTGATTTTTATTTGCCAAATTCCTCTACTATTCCTCCAGTTAATCTAACTAAATCTGCGTGAGCAGAAATGGCATTAAAAGTAGTCTCTAATTGAGTAGCAACTGTATTTAAATAAGCTGTTTGAATGTCTCTAAATTCAAAAGAAGAAATGGTTCCTCCTTCATATTTTTCTTGACCTAATTTCAAATTTAATTCAGCAGTTTCAAGGCTAGCATTTGTTAAATTTAATATTGCCAATCTTGCATTGTACAACTCATATGCAGTAAGTAATTCATTTGACAGAGTTAGCTTCATTTCTTCAGTGATTAAATCAGCTATCTCCTCCTGAATTTGCATATTTTTAAAAGCTCTGTGAGCTTTATTTCCATTAAACAATGTAAATGTTAATGAAACATTTGCATAATATGATAAAGAAGTATTTCCAGAACTTTTAATTTGAACCCCACCAAGACCTTGACCATCAAACCCAGTAATGTTGTGAGAAATTCCTGAATTAAAAGAGACCACAGGAAATAAGTTAGCTTTTGCCAACTCTTTATCTTTTTGCATCATTATTTGATTGATGTATTGATTTTTTAAAGTTTGGTTATTTGATAACATCTTTTCTTTCATTCCTTCAACACTCAATAATTCACCTGTGTGCTCTAATTTATCAGTTAGGCTATATTCCTTTTCAACATCAGTAGCCATAAGTATATTAAGGTTTCTTAATGCATTTTTATATGCAAGCTCCTGCATTAAAAAATTAGTAGAATCAGTTAACATTGCATTTTTTACTTGCAATAAATCAAAAGTAGATGCACTTCCTAATTCTTTTTTCGATTCTACATATTTAAACCTATCAACAGAAACACCCACCACATTAGATAAAGCTTTTAACTTTTCTTGTTGCAATAAGACATTATTATATCCTAGAATAATTGATTGAATAGTGTTTTCAACTACAACTGCAGCATTACCAAGACTTTGCTCTTCCAATTGCTGTAATTTTGCTTTTGTAATATGAACTCTAAACCCATTAAACAATACCCAATTAAGATCCGCACCAAAAGAAGCCGTATTACTTGTTGATCTTCCTTGAATAAATGATGCTGGATTATTATTTTCACTCCAATTTAAACCATAACTAGTATTTGCAGTTATTGACGGTGCTGCACCAGCCTCCATCCAACTATTATTTCGCTCAGCTATTTCTGTGTTTTTACCGCTAATCTGTATTTGATAATTGTTTTTTAACCCAATAGCAATTGCATCAGTCAAAGAAAGATTATCTTGACTATTCCCTGTAAAAGTGAATAATAAACCAAATGTAAATAAAACTATACTACGCATCATTCTCTTTTATATTTCCCAATTTATTTATATCCAAATCAGTAATCATTTCAGCATGCATTTTAATATCTATAATATGTGGCTCAACTTCTTCTTGAGAAGGTTTAACCCCAGTCCACAACCACTTAAATGCTCTCCTCACATCATTAAAATATAAAATTAACAATGGGAAGAATAATAAAATCACAACAGTTCCAAATAAAACACCGTAAGCAACTGCAATTGCCATTGGAATTAAAAATTGAGCTTGAAAGCTTCCTTCTAATATTAAAGGATATAGACCAACTATTGTAGTAATAGATGTTAGCAAAATTGCTCTAAACCTAGATTTACCTGCAAAGAAAACAGCATCCGTCACTTTCATTCCGTCTTCTAAGTTCTTATTATATTTATCTAAGAAAACTACTGCATCATTCACTAATATACCCATTAGAGCTATTATCCCCCATGCACTAAACATAGAAACTGGTTTATGCTCTATACCATGTCCAAGCATAGCACAAAAAGGTCCAATTAAAATGATAAAGAAAAAGATCATTCCTTGCCAAATAGATTTGAAATTTAGAGACAAAATGAGCAACATCAAGACTATTAGAATCAACAAGATAACCATCATTGAGTTCATACTCTTCTCTGCGCCCTGCATTTGCCCTCTCATTTCTAGCTCAACATTTGGATAATTTGCTTCCATAAAAGGGAATACTGAAGCAGTTATTTTTTCGTTAATTTTTGATGTAGAACCTAACTTATCTTTTAGTGAAGCATCAACACGTATTTCTCTTTCCCCATCAAAATGACGAATTGCAACTTCACCTCGTTCAATACTATAATTCACCAACTCTCTAAAAGGAATCAATTGACCTGTTTGAGTTTTAATCTTAACATTATCTAATTGATCTAAAGATTTACGGTCTTCTTCTGGGTAAACAACCCAGACACGAACCTCTTCTGTTCCAACTATTAATCTTTGCACCTCTTCTCCATAAAAACCTTGACGAATTTGGCGAGTAATATCATTATGGGTCAATCCTAAAAGGCGCGCTTTAGGTTTTAATTTTAATAGCAACTCTCTATTTCCTTGCCCGCCATTATCTGCAATATCTTTTAATTCAGAGAATCTTGTCAACTCTTTTTTAAGAGCTTCTTTTGCTTCTTTAATCTGTCTGTAATCATCACCTTTTATAGCAATTTCAACATCTTTCCCCCATCGGTTTCCTCCACCTACCATAAATTTTTCAAGACTAGGATCTTTTTTAATTTTATCTTCTACTCGTTTTGCAATTTCAAAACTAGACACCCCTTTACCCTCAATATCTAAATTTACTCGAATCATCCCTGCATGGGATCCTGATTCACCTAATTCCTCAGTAGATCCTACAACTGCACCTACATAAGTGATTAGTGTATCACCTGTTTCTTCTTCTAATTCCTTTTTTACTTCAACAACCTTATCATAACAGTACCACATGTA
>JARGOE010000097.1:0-3386 GCA_029210015.1 Vicingaceae bacterium | reverse complement strand
ACACAGGTAGTAAGTATAGAAGTAAATACCGCTGGAAGAACTTCCATAGTTCCATCTAAAGCAGCCTTGTATGGAGATTTTCCTTTTTCATAGTGAGCATATATATTTTCAGCTATTACAATCCCATCATCTACAATAATACCAACCACTAGTATCATTCCAAATAACGATATCATATTGATTGTCATTCCGTATAAAGCTCCAAACATAAACATCCCTAAAAACGAAATAGGTATACCAGCAGCAACCCATACAGATAGCCTTAAATTTAAAAAGAAGCCTAAAACAATAAGTACTAACAAAAGCCCAATGAAACCATTATTCAATAGCATATTAATTCTTTCTTTAAGCATATCGTAAAACTGAAACATAATAGTCAGTTGCATATCATCATGCTTTGCATTAAAGGAATCTACATACTTTTTAACTTCATCAGAAATATCACCCAAGTCTTCATCCTCTAACTTCATAATAGTTAGGGTAACATTTCTATCTCCATCAACATAACTTTTTATTGGAGAATCAGAGAATTGATAAAAAACATCTGCTACATCACCAATAGTAATTATGTTACCATCTGGCGTTGTTCTAAGAACCAATTCTTTAATACCCTTCTCGGTGTTTTGCTTTGACTTGGCTCTAATTAAATATTCTTCACCATCTGTCTTTACTGAACCGGCAGATATATCTCTATTATTAAAACGGACAGCATTTGCAACATCATCAAACTTTAAATTATAACGAAGCAATTGCTCTTCCTTAACTTGAATGGAGAACTGACTTGAAGGGTATCCATCTTTTAAAATTTGACTAATTGCATCTGTGTTTAATAAATCATCTTCTATCTGTTCAGCAGCTTCTTTAAGTTTAAGTACATCCACATCTCCAGAAAGAGAAATAAAGGACGCTCGACTATTCATAAAACTTCTCTGTTTAACTACTGATGGTTTTTCAGCTCCATCAGGAAAACTGCTGATACTTCCAACTGCATTTTCAACATCACGTATAATCTCGTCTAAATCAGAATCTTTATAGGCCACAATGTTTACACTTGAAACATTCTCAGATGAACTAGAAGAAATTTCATCAATACCAGCTACACCTTTAATCGCCTGTTCAATCTTAATAGTTACCCCCTCTTCCATTTCAATAGGAGAAGCTCCAGGATAAACAACACTGACATTAATACGATTAGGATCTTGTTCAGGAAAAAATGAATTGTCCATTGTAAAAATGGCAGTAAACCCAAACATCAACGTAACAACAATAATTGCGTTTGCCCATATTGGATTCTTGATAAAAAATGAAATAACGTTTTTCATATTCAGCTTTTAAACTATATTAGTTTATTAATGGGCTTACCTTCATGCTATCAACTGCTCCAGGTATAGGTTCAACAACAACAAGTTCTTTGTCAGATAATCCTCTTAAAATAATGCCTCCTTTATTGTGTTTTACAATTTCAGGTTTAACTGAAAATAGTAAACTATCCCTAACAACGTATACCATTCCGTTATCTAACAATGCACGTCTTGGTACTTCTATAGCATTTGCTATTTTGTCAGAATTAATCTTAACCTCTAAATACATTCCATTATACAATGTATTTGATGTGTTATTAATAGTTATATACACATCTACCGATTGTGTGTTTTCATTTACATTTTTAGCAATATGAGAAACAACACCTTCCCAAGATATTGATTTATCTTCAGAGAATAGACTAACGTTATCGCCTACACTTACAAGAGAAGCATATTCAGGATTTATCGGTACAGCAACCTCTAAATCCATAGTTTTAATAATTGTAGCAATAGGTGACCCTGGATTAACAGTAGTACCAACTTCAGAAGTGACTGCTACTATAGTTCCATTAAATGGTGCATATACTCCATATTTTTTGATGCGCTCCTCATCACCCTTAATATTATAATACTCTGCTAAAATATTTTTGGCAGCTAAAAAAGTTTTTTCTTTATTGGATCCAAAGTCAGGAAGATCTGGAAGTGAATTATCTAAATCTATAGCATTAAAAAAAGTAGTCCAGTTTTTTGATCTGTCAGGAAAATCAATACGAATATCAGGTAATAGAGTTGCTACAATGTTTAAAAAACCACTCTTTCTTGCTTTAAGAGCAAGTTGAGCTTCTTTATCATTCACTTTAAATAAAAGCTGTCCTTGAGTAAAACTTCTTCCTGCTTTAAGATTAAAACCAGTAGGAAGCAAAACTCCCTGAACTTCAGACGATAGAGTTATATTTCTAGAAGATGTAACTCTACCAAACCCCTCAACTATAACATCAACAGTGTCATTTTTGATTTTTTGAACTTTAACATATCTACTATCTTCTGATTTCTTTTGATCAACTTTTATATCTTCTCCCTTACCAGTTGATAAGCGATAGCCTATAAAGAACACTATAGCAACACAAGTACTAAGAATTATTATTTGCCTTTTAGTCATAAGATTTGTTTTAAAACAAGACAAATATCTCACTATCTATAAGCAATAACATAAAGATTTACATAAAAGGAAAAGTAAAGTGATAAGTGGTTACTCTTTATTTTTCTTATGTTTTTTACTTTTACTAGAAATGTATAAGATTAAAAAAACTCCGCCTAAAACGGCTGCGGTAATTATTCCGGTTAAAACTCCTTCGTCCATGATATAGTATATTAAGTGATATTAGTTACAAGTAAAAAAGTACTCAAAAAGCAAACAACAGATTAACAATAATATTGTTTCGACCAACACATAATTATGCCCTATAAAATTAATACGAGATACTTTTAAATTTTGTTACCTTTATCAGTAGTAATTATGGCAAAAAACATTAATAAAATAAAATTACCTCGCAAACAGGAACTTTCTGTTAATGAATATTTTAATGGAATTAAAGAAGGAAACAGGACGATTTTAAGTAAAGCAATTACCCTAATAGAAAGTGCTAACCCGACTCATCATAAAATTGCAGAAGAATTAGTTGAGTTATGCCTACCGCTTTCTGGTAGCTCTATAAGGATTGGAATAACTGGAGTGCCGGGTGTTGGAAAAAGCACATTTATTGAAGCTTTAGGAGGGTATTTAACCAAAAATAAAGATAGTAAAGTAGCTGTTTTAGCAATAGACCCAAGCAGTAAGAAAAGTGGAGGAAGTATTTTAGGGGATAAAACTAGAATGAATGAATTATCCATTAATAAGAATGCCTTTGTTCGCCCCTCTCCATCTTCTGGAACATTAGGAGGTGTTGCAAAAGCTACTAGAGAAACAATTATTTTATGTGAAGCGGCTGGTTTTGATATTATATTGATTGAAACTGTTGGTGTTGGTCAATCAGAAATCGAAGTAAAATCTATGGTTGACTTCTTCTTACTTTTAATGTTGGC
>JARGOE010000096.1 GCA_029210015.1 Vicingaceae bacterium | reverse complement strand
ATAGGGTTTCACAAGTATGGACAAGATAAGGGTATTAACATTGATTACAGGAGTGAAAAGTCAACTGAGCTATTTGACACATGGAATAAGCCATTGTTTGTAGAAGAAATGGGTGTAAATGCAGGGGGTAGTAGTGATTATTTACCTTTATATAAATGTGATAAATCAGAGTTTCATAATTCTGTATGGTCAACTTCATTTATGGGGTTGGCAGGTACAGGTATGACTTGGTGGTGGGATAGAGGAATACACGAATTTCAATACTATAAAGATTATAATGCTATCAATAGTTTTTTTAAAGATGAAAATTTAGAGGAGGAGAAATACAAACCACTTCAGTGGCATAATACATTATCTGTTAAAAGAGCTTCAATAGAAACATATTTTATGGTAAATAAAAAGGCTACAAAAACTATAGGGTGGGTTCATAATGCAACTAATTATTGGAGAAATACAAATTCAGAATGTTTAAATGAATTAGTTGATAAAGGTGTATTTAAATCTCCTTACAAACTAAAAGATGGTGTTTTTTTAGGAAAAGATAATAAAGGAACAGATTTTAGTAAAGATAAAGACGCTTATACTAACAAAGGAGGGGTGCAAAATATTGCAAATAAAACTTTTGAAATAAAAGGGTTGCAAACAGGAGGAGTTTTTGGTAAAAAGAAATGGTATAAAATTGTTTTTTATAGCACTGTAAATAATAAAGAAATTGGAAGTAAAAAGTTAAATACCAATATGTGGGGTAAATTAAAACCTAGTTATCCTGAAGGAGGAGAGACTGATTATTCTTACAAAATCGTTTATTTAGGAGAAGGAAGAAAAGCGCCTTAGTGCGTTTCTTTATACTTGGCTTTACTTTCTTTAGTTGCTTTAACTATACCTTTAAGAGTAATTGTTTTTTTTATAGTTCTAGAGTCCATTGCATCTGAAACAAATTGGATTTCAATATCTCTATCTTGATATCCTATTTTGTCTTTAGTGTCAAATTTCACTAAAATCGTGTCTGTAGTATTAGGTTCAATTTTGTCTTTTGGTAAAATAACTGATGTACAACTACAATCAACCTCAGGTGGTAAAAATGTTAAAGGAATAGTTCCACTGTATGTGAAAATATAGTTCAGCGTGACTTGATGACCTTCTTCAACTTTTTTAAAAGTTTGTTTAAGTTTTTCAAATTTAATGTCTGCTTCTTTTTGGGAAAAAGAAAAGCTTGCTACTGTTAACAGTAGCAAGCTTAAACTAATTTTGAAAAGATTACTTTTCATTAATATCTCAATAACCTATAAACAGATATTAATTTTCAACTGGAGCTCCAGTAGTCTCTTTTACTGGTGATGTTTGTGGAGCAATAATTTTACCTTTAATTCTAACTACTTTTGTTGGAGAAGCAGCATTAGAAGTAATAGTAACAGATTTGTTAATTGCACCTAAACGTTTAGTATCATATTTTACTTTGATAACTGAACTTTCACCTGGCTTAATTGGTTCTTTCGGCCATGTTGGAACTGTACATCCACAACTTCCTCTAGCGTTAGAAATTAATAAAGGCTCTTTACCTGTATTGGTAAATTTAAATTCTCTTACACCATCAGCACCTTGTTCAATTGTACCGTAATCAACTACATCCGATTCAAATTCCATTACTGGCGCATTTGGGTTTTGAACTTGTGTAGCTGCTGCAGCAGGCTTTGCCTCTTGAGCAAAAACTCCGGCTCCAATAAATGCTATAAGTCCAAAAGCTAATAATACTTTTTTCATAATTTTTTTGTTTTAATTCTTAAACTCTGTACAAACGTACATATAAATTGTGTTTCATTTTTTACGTTAACACTTCTTTAACAAAACAAAGAAAGGTTAAACACTACTGTTAGCAATATATCTAAAATTATGCCAATCTAATTTTCTATTAGATTATTCTTTTTATTTAACGATATGTTTTGTGGAGCTAATATCTTTCCCTTTATTCTTAAAGTAATTTGTTTCCTTTTAGCATTAGAAACAATTGTTACAGATTTATTTATCAATCCAATTCGCTTAGTATCATATTTTACTTTAATAACCGAACTTTCACCTGGCTTAATAGGTTCTTTTGGAAAAGATGGTATTGTGCAACCACATGATCTTTTTGCTTCAGTTATAATTAAAGGTTCGTTACCTGCGTTGGTAAATTTAAATTCTCTTACTCCATCTGCTCCTTGTGTAATTGTTCCGTAATTAATAATTTCAGATTCGAAAGCCATTATTGGGTAGTTTAAATCTTCTATTAATTCAGATTGACCATAAACAATGATAGTAAATAGAATAATTTTAATTGTTAAAAATACTTTTTTCATGTTTTTTGTTTTTAGTGAATAATGAGGTAAAGGTATTTTTGGTTTTGTTACTAAGGTGTTAATTAACAAGTCATTAACTTTGTGATAACAACATTTTAACAAATAAGCTTATGTTATCAACTTATAACTTGAAACTTGCTTTTATATCACTTATCTTTGCCAACTTATTTTAAATGAAATAGCAATGAACATCGATAGTAAATATAGCCCTGATGCTATAGAAAAGAAGTGGTATGACTACTGGATGAAAAATGATTTTTTTAGTTCAACACCTGATGAGAGAGAGCCTTTTACTATCGTCATTCCTCCTCCTAATGTAACAGGTGTATTACATATGGGTCATATGTTGAATAATACAATTCAAGATGTATTGATTCGTAAAGCTCGTATGGAAGGTAAAAATGCATGTTGGGTTCCAGGGACAGATCACGCATCTATTGCAACAGAATCTAAGGTGGTTAACTTATTAAGAGAACAAGGAATTAACAAACACGACATAGGTAGAGAAGCTTTTTTAGAACATGCTTATGAATGGAAAGATAAATATGGTGGAATTATTTTAGACCAATTAAAGCGATTAGGTGCAAGTTGCGATTGGAACAGAACACGTTTTACAATGGAGCCTAAATTGAATGAAGCAGTTATTCATTCTTTTGTTGAGTTACATAAAAAAGGATACGTTTATAAAGATTGGAAGATTGTTAATTGGGACCCAAAAGCTCAAACTACTTTATCTAATGAAGAGGTAATACGTAAAGATGTTCAATCTAAATTGTATCATGTAAAATATAAGTTAGTTGATAGTGATGAATACATTACAATTGCAACCACTCGGCCAGAAACAATTATGGGAGATGCTGCTGTTTGTGTGCATCCAAAAGATGAGCGTTACACACATTTGCATGGCAAAAAAGTAATTGTACCAATGGTAAACCGTGAAGTGCCAATTATTTGTGATGATTATATTGACATTGAATTTGGTACAGGAATGTTAAAAGTAACTCCTGCTCACGATACCAATGATTACGAAATAGGACAACGAAACAACTTAGAGATTATAGATACCTTTAGTGATGACGGAACTATAAGTGAGGCTGGGATAGTTTTTGTTGGAGAAGATAGATTCGTAGTTCGTAAAAAGGTTGCTAAATTATTGGAGGAACAAGGGCAGTTAGTAAAGGTTGAAGAGATTACTAATAATGTTGGTTATTCTGAGAGAAATCCAGACACAGTTGTTGAGCCAAAATTATCATTACAATGGTTTGTGAAGATGGATGAAATGGTAAAACCTGCTTTGGAGCATGTAATGAATGATGATATTCAATTATACCCATCTAAATTTAAAAATACTTACAAACATTGGTTAGAGAATATTAGAGAGTGGCCAATTTCTCGTCAGCTATGGTGGGGACAACAAATACCTGCATACTATTATAATGATGGGAATGATTATGTAATTGCTGAAACAAAAGAAGAAGCATTAAAATTAGCACAAGAAAAAACAGGTAATAGTGATTTAACATTAACTGATTTAAGACAGGATGAAGATGTAGTGGATACTTGGTTCTCATCTTGGTTATGGCCAATTTCTGTATTTGATGGATTTGGAGAAGATAAAACTGAGATAGATTATTATTACCCAACTAATGTATTGGTAACTGGCTGGGATATTATTTTCTTCTGGGTTGCTCGTATGGTGTTTGCGGGTTATGAGTTTAAAAACGAAAAACCTTTCGATCATGTTTACTTTACCGGAATGGTAAGAGATAAGCAACGTAGGAAAATGAGTAAGTCATTAGGGAATTCTCCTGATGCTTTAGGATTAATTGATACTTATGGAGCTGATGGTGTTCGTTTTGGAATGTTGTCTTGTGCAGCTGCTGGTAATGATTTATTGTTTGATGAAAGCTTATGTGAACAAGGAAGTAAATTTTCTACCAAAATATGGAATGCTTTTAGGTTAGTTAAAGGTTGGGTAGTTGAAGAAAGTTTACCGCAACCAGAAAGCTCTAAAATTGCTATCGATTGGTTCGATTCTAAATTGAGTGAGACATTAGCTTCTATTGATGATAATTTTTCTAAATACAGATTGAGTGATGCTTTAATGAGTACTTATAAGTTGATATGGAACGACTTCTGTTCTTGGTATTTAGAAAGTGTCAAACCAGAATATTTAAAACCGATTGATGCAGCTACATTGAAAGCTACTATTAATTACTTTGAACAATTACTAAAGGTGTTGCATCCGTTTATGCCTTTTGTAACTGAAGAGTTATGGCAAAACATTGAAGAAAGAAAAGATGGTGATACTGTGATGTTGTTAGATTACCCAAAAGCAGGAAAAGTAAACGATCAGTTGTTAGCTGATTTTGATTATACTACTAATGTTATTTCTGAAATTAGAACCTTACGTAAATCTAAAAACATTGCCAATAAAGATCAGATTGAATTGATGGTGAAGAAAAATGAAAACATCAATGCTAGTTTAGATACATTGGTGAGTAAACTGACTAATTTATCTAGTTTAACTTATGTGGACGACAAAGTTGATGGAGCATTTAGTTTTGTGGTAAAAAGTAACGAATACTTTATTCCATTAGCTGGCAATGTTGATGTTGAAGCTGAGGTGGAAAAAATTAAGGCTGATTTAGAGTATGCTAAAGGTTCATTAAATATTGCCAATAAAAAGTTGAGTAACGAAAAATTTGTTGCAGGAGCACCAGAGCAAGTTGTTGCTGCAGAGCAAAAGAAAAAAGCAGATGCCGAGGCTAAGATAAAAGTGTTAGAAGAGCAGTTGGCGAGTTTGGTTTAATACTAAACCGCCATCAATTGAATGGTACTTAGGTTTTTGTAAATACCATTATCTTTTTTCATTAACTCAGCGTGGGTTCCAGTTTCTTTAATCTTACCATTGTCTAACACAATAATGTTGTCAGCATTTTTAATGGTAGATAAACGATGAGCAATAACAATAGAAGTTCTGTCTTTCATTAATCTCTCTAAAGCTTCTTGTACTAGTCTTTCACTTTCAGAATCTAATGCACTTGTTGCCTCATCTAAAACCAAAATAGAAGGATCTTTTAGAATTGCTCTAGCAATTGCAACACGTTGTTTTTGTCCGCCACTCAATTGAATACCTCTGTCTCCAACAAGTGTTTCAAACTTATCAGGAAAACTTTCAATAAACTCTAAAGCATTTGCTTTTTTAGCAGCTGCAAAAATTTCTTCATCAGTAGCACCTGGTTTTCCGTATTCAATGTTTTCTTTAATACTACCACCAAACAACATTACCTCTTGTGGTACTAAAGCCATTTGGTTTCTAATTTCAGATAAATGGTACTCGTTAATGTTTTTACCATCAACAGAAATAGAACCTGACTCAGGGTTGTAAAAACGATATAGTAAGCCCGCAATGGTACTTTTTCCTGCTCCAGAAGGACCAACAAAAGCAATCTGTTTACCAGCTTCTATTTTAAATGAGACATCTCTTATGACCTGTATGTCTCGTCTTGAAGGATAAGAGAATGATATGTTATTAAATTCAATATTTCCATTAATTGATATTTCATTTGCTTCTTCTAAAGAAATTTTCTCGGTGTCTTCTTCTAAGATATCCATTAAGTGCTCAGTTGCACCAATGGCTTTTTGAAGTTTAGCATATAGTTCAGCACTTCCGCCAAAAGAAACTCCTAATAAAGCAGAGTAAATTGCAAAAGAGGTTAACTCTCCTAAAGATATTCCTGTGGTAGGATCTGCTTGGTATAATTGTACCATGTGTAATCCATACCAAATAATCGAAACAATTGCTGAACCTGCAGCAAACATTATTAAGCCAATAAATACTCCTCTCCATTTAGAGTTTTTGATAGAAGTATTTACAGAGCTATCTATACTTTTTTTATACCTTGCTATTTCAAAAAATTCGTTAGCATAAGCTTTAACACTTGCAATTCCATGTAATGTTTCATCTACGACACCGTTTGCTTCAGCAATATCATCTTGAGCTTGTTTAGATAATTTTTTAATGTACTTTCCAAAAAATATTCCGATTAAAGCAACAACAGGAATTACTGCTATCATAAAAACTGTTAACCTTGGCGAGATAAACAGTAAGAAAAACAATGCTACAGGAATGGTTATCATTTGACGAATAATCTCTGCAATAGTTGTACTAAAAGTCTCTTCTAATAAAGCAATGTCAGTAGTAATTCTACTACTTAATTCTCCAACTCTTTTACTTGAAAAGAATGCCATTGGAGATGATATTAAATGTTTGTAGGTGTCTGTTCTTAGTAATGCTAAAGATTTTTGGGTAACATATCCAAAAAGATAAATTCTTAAAAAAGACATAATAGCTATAACCAAAAAGATTCCAATTAAGGTTAAAGTAATATTGTTTACAGCATCTTCTTGAGAAGAATTAACAGAGTCAATTAA
>JARGOE010000095.1 GCA_029210015.1 Vicingaceae bacterium | reverse complement strand
TCAAGACTATAGATATAAGAAGGAAAATCTTTAGTCCTAAGGTTTTTGATCTAAAAGTCTTTGGTTAACCTGAACACATTTAGCTTCGCTGAATATGCACTTGATAGTCACTTAGAATTTGGTAAAACCAAATTGGAGTTCCTATCCACTGCACATTTCACAATCGTCAGGATTATCTATAGAACAAGCTAATGCAGCTGCTTCTTGTTGTTCCTTTAATTGTTGTGCCGTTGGTTGTGCTGCAGCTTCATTTGTTACTGTAAATTTAACAGCATCTCGAGCAGCCTTAGTTCTTAAATAATACATTCCTGTTTTCAACCCTTTTTTCCATGCATAAAAATGCATTGATGTTAACTTCGCAAAATTTGCATTCTCTACAAATAGGTTTAATGATTGCGATTGACAGATATAAGCGCCTCTATCAGCAGCCATATCTAAAACAGCTTTTTGTTTGATTTCCCAAACAGTTTTGTATAGTTCTTTTAAATTATCTGGTATTTCAGGAATATCCTGAATGGAACCGTTTGTTGACATTATCTTGTTTTTCAACTCATCATTCCAAATTCCTAATTTGTTTAAATCACGTAATAAATGTTTGTTTACAACGATAAACTCACCAGACAATACTCTTCTAGTATAAATGTTAGAAGTATATGGCTCAAAGCATTCATTGTTTCCTAATATTTGAGAAGTAGAAGCTGTTGGCATAGGAGCTAATAAAAGCGAGTTTCTAACACCATGTTTAGCAACTTCTTCTTTCAAGACATCCCATTCCCATCTATCGCTTGGAGTAACATTCCACATATCGTATTGGAAAATACCTTGTGATACAGGAGAACCTTCATAACTTTCGTAAGCTCCATCAACTTTTGCTAAATCTTTAGAAGCAGTCATTGCAGCGTAATAAATAGTTTCAAAAATTTCGCTGTTTAATTGTTTTGCTTCTTCTGACTCAAAAGGCATTCTTAATAGAATAAAGGCATCAGCTAATCCTTGAACACCTAATCCGATTGGGCGGTGACGGAAGTTAGAATTTTGAGCTTCTATTACAGGATAATAATTGTTGTCAATTATCTTATTTAAATTCTTTGTAGCTACGTAAGTGATATCAAATAACTTTTGGTGATCGAACTTACCATCTACAACAAATTTAGGTAGAGCTAAAGATGCCAAGTTACATACAGCAACTTCGTCTTTAGAAGTGTATTCTAATATCTCAGTACAAAGATTAGACGAACGAATTGTTCCTAAATTCTTTTGATTAGACTTCTCATTACAAGCATCTTTATACAACATGTAAGGAGTTCCTGTTTCAATTTGAGATTCTAAAATAGTATTCCATAAATCTCTAGCAGGAATTGTTTTTCTTCCTTTTCCTTCTTCCTCGTATTTGGTATAAAGTTTCTCAAATTCTTCTCCATGAGTATCATATAAACCAGGACATTCGTGTGGACACATTAAAGTCCAATCTCCATTTTCTTCAACTCTTTTCATGAATAAATCTGGAGTCCACATTGCATAGAATAAATCTCTTGCTCTGTTTTCTTCTTTACCATGATTCTTTTTTAAGTCTAAGAAATCAAAAATATCAGCATGCCATGGCTCTAAGTAAATAGCAAAAGAGCCTTTTCTTTTTCCTCCACCTTGATCAACATAACGAGCAGTATCATTAAATACACGTAACATAGGTACAATCCCATTAGACTCACCATTTGTTCCTTTAATGTAAGAACCAGTAGCCCTAACATTGTGGATGCTTAATCCAATTCCTCCAGCAGATTGTGAAATTTTTGCTGTTTGTTTTAATGTGTCATAGATACCCTCAATACTATCATCTTGCATAGTTAGCAAGAAGCATGATGACATTTGAGGTTTTGGAGTTCCTGCATTAAATAATGTTGGTGTAGCATGAGTAAACCATTTTTCAGACATTAAGTTGTAAGTCTCAATAGCTGATTCTATATCTTCTTTGTGAATTCCGATAGCTACACGCATTAACATGTGTTGTGGGCGTTCCGCAATTTGCCCTTCTAATTTTAGAAGGTACGCTCTTTCTAACGTTTTAAATCCAAAGTAATCGTAGTTAAAATCTCTATCGTAAATGATTGAAGAATCTAAAATATCAGCATTAGCTTTAATTATTTCAAAAACATCAGTAGCAAGTAAGGGGGCTTCCTCTCCAGTTTTAGGATCAATATAATTATAAAGTTTTTCCATTGTGTTAGAAAAACTCTTGTCAGTATTTTTATGTAAGTTAGAAACAGAAATTCTAGAAGCTAACAATGCAAAATCAGGGTGTTGAACAGTCATCGTTGCTGCAACTTCAGCAGCTAAATTGTCTAATTCCGAAGTGGTTACACCATCATACAAACCCTCAATTACTCTCATAGCAACTTTGGTTGGATCAACTAAAGCATTTAATCCATAGCAAAGCTTTTTTACTCTTGCTGTAATTTTGTCAAATTGTACGGGCTCTCTGCGGCCATCTCTTTTTACTACATCCATTTCTAGCGGGTATTTATTGTTGTCTTGTTTCTTTCCTTTTTTTTATTCCGATTTTGCTTAGAAATCTTCGTCTAAACTAAATGCATCATTTTGTTCACTTCCTGATGACACTCCAGCTTTTTGATATTCTGCAACTCTTTTTTCAAAGAAATTAGTTTTTCCTTGTAGAGAAATCATATCCATAAAATCGAAAGGGTTAGTAGAATTGAACACTTTCTCACAACCTAATTCATTTAATAATCTGTCAGCTACAAATTCAATGTACTGATTCATTAAGTCAGAATTCATTCCAATTAAACGAACTGGTAAAGATTCAGTAACAAACTCTTTTTCGATATCAACAGCGTCAGTAATAATCTTAGTTACTTTTTCTTTTGATAATTTATTTACTATATGATTGTTGTATAATAAACATGCAAAATCCATGTGCATTCCTTCATCACGAGAAATTAACTCGTTAGAGAAAGTTAAGCCTGGCATTAAACCTCTTTTCTTTAACCAGAAGATTGAACAAAATGAACCAGAAAAGAAAATACCTTCAACTGCTGCAAAAGCGACAATACGCTCTGCAAAGCTTCCATTTTCTATCCAACGCAAAGCCCAATCAGCTTTTTTACGAACAGGAGGGAAAGTTTCAATTGCATTAAATAAGTAGTCTTTTTCTTTATTATCCTTGATGTAAGTATCAATTAATAAAGAATAAGTTTCTGAATGAATGTTTTCCATCATTATTTGGAACCCATAGAAAAACTTAGCTTCCGTATATTGTACTTCAGCCACAAAATTTTCAGCTAAATTTTCATTTACAATTCCATCACTTGCAGCAAAAAACGCTAAAACGTGTTTGATAAAAAACCTTTCGTCATCATTTAATTTATTATCCCAATCTGTTAAGTCTTGAGATAAATCAATTTCTTCTGCAGTCCAAAAACTTGCCTCGCTGTCTTTGTAAAATTTCCAAATATCATCATGTTGAATTGGAAACAAAACAAAACGATTTGGGTTCTCTGCTAAGATTGGTTCAACGTTAGCTACCGCAGTGTTTTCTGGCAAAACTGCCTCAATGTTTAGTTCTTCTTTTGTTTTAGTTTTTTCTTCCATACAACCAATTTTATAAAGTTAAAATAAGAGAATAAAAGGCTGGCTTACAGCTTTTTATTTGCTTATAAATGTTTTAATTAAATACCGTAAAGTTTCTTTTGGAAACAAATTGGACTACAAAAATTGGTAAAAAAAAGAGGAGTGGCAACACAATTTAATTCACAATCGAACCGAGTTTTCAACACTCAAATTCAACAAAAAATTGTGCATAAATATTTCTTGTATGCTTAACATATTGGTAACATTGGAGTTGGTGTTTATAGAAGGTATTATATTTTTAAGCGAAGTAAAAAAAGAGTTGGTCGATTAAAATATTTTTGTATTTTCTAAAGGTGTTCATCAACTAATTTTAATTCATCAAACCAATCTTGTCCAAACTTTCTAATTAAAGGCTCCTTTAAAAATTCATAAGTTTTAACACCTAGTTCCTCTCCTAAATCGCAAGCATCATCACAAATATTCCAATAGGCATAGTTTACCGCAATAAAAGTTTTGTACTTGTTTAATCGAACAGGAAATAAGTGGCAAGAAATGGGTTTTTTAAAATCTGTTTTTCCATCTAAGTAAGCTTGCTCGATAGAACATTTGGTAATGCCTTTTTCATCAAAAAATACAAAAGCACATTCAGCATCATTAACTAACTGTGTTACATATTCCCCATCCCCATCTATCGTGTATAAGTCTTGTTCTAGTGCTTCAATATTTTTCTGAGGAAGATAAGGCTTAACTACTTCAAATACGTTTTCAATCTTTTCTAATTCATCCTCGTCTAGGGGGGCTCCAGCATCACCCTCAACACAACAAGCCCCTTTACATGCATTTAGGTTGCATACAAATTTTCGCTTTAATAACTCTTCTGAAACTACTGTATCTTGTATTTGAATCATTAAATATTTTTTAAAATGGTGATAGCTTCAGTAAGCATGTCATCAGTAAAATTAAGATGAGTTACTAATCTAATTTGTTGTGGACCGAAAGCAACAACTTTTAAATTTTTGGCCGCTAATTTTTCTATTATTTTTTTATAATCTATACTATCAACTACTTCAAAAACTACAATATTAGTGTCTACAGGTAAAACATTTTTAACGTACGGCAAACCTTGTAAAGCACCTTCTAAATTTTTTGCTCTTATGTGATCTTTTTTTAATCTTTCAATGTTGTTTTCTAAAGCATATATCCCTGCGGCAGCAATAAATCCAGCCTGCCTCATTCCTCCACCAAATAACTTCCTTATTCGTCTTGCTTTTTTTATGTCTTGATTTGAACCTAATAACAATGAACCAACAGGGGCACCTAGTCCTTTAGATAAGCATATTGAAATGCTGTCGAATTGCTGCCCTATATCTTTAGCATTATAATTAGCCTCAACTAGTGCGTTAAAAATACGCGCACCATCTAAGTGTAGCTTAAGATTTTTCTCATAGCAAAGCGTTCTAATTTTTTTTACTTCATTAATGTCATATATGCTTCCACCACCTTTATTGCATGTGTTTTCTAAACTTACTAATTGAGTTTCTGGAGTGTGAATATCGTCTGGGTTTATTGCAGCTTCAATCATTTCAGCTGTTAATCGACCTCTATCACCTTTTAGTAGCTTTGTGGATAACCCAGAATTAAATCCTATTCCTCCACCTTCATATTTATAAATATGTGATGTTTCATCACAAATCACTTCGCCAGGAGATGAAGAATTAATTTTAATTCCTATTTGGTTGGTCATAGTACCAGAAGGGCAGTAGATTGCAGCTTCTTTACCAAACATCTCTGCACCTAATTTTTCGAGTTGATTAATTGTTTCGTCTTCACCAAAAACATCATCTCCAACTTTCGCAGAGAACATTGTTTCTTTCATTCTTTCACAAGGAACTGTAACGGTATCACTTCTTAAATCTATAATCATAGTAGCAAATTTCGATAAAAGTATTAAAATAATTATTAGATTTGCAGACCATTTTAAATGGTTCCGTGGCCGAGTGGCTAGGCAGTGCTCTGCAAAAGCATCTACATCAGTTCGAATCTGATCGGAACCTCAAAAAAAATCCCAACTCATTTGAGTTGGGATTTTTAGTTATTTATATATAAATGTATTATCTAATTAAGCTAAATCCACCTTTTTGGAAGTATTCAGTACCATCATCACCTTCGGCTTGAATGATATAGAAATATGTTCCATCAGGCACTTCTGAACCAGAGAGTGTTCTTCCATCCCAAGCTCCTTTTACATTATCCCAAGAGTACATTAATTGACCCCAACGATTGTAAACCTCACAGTTTACAGAAATCAAATTAGTTCCATCTACTGTAAACACATCATTTTGCCCATCTCCATTTGGAGTAAATACGTTAGGAATGATTAATGCAGAAGGCTCACAACTTTCAATAGTCACATTAACTGAATCAGAAGAAGGAGGACATGCTGCATTTGTTATTGTCCATGTAAATGTATGAACACCTATAGTTAATCCTGTTACTGGCGTCATAGGATTAGCAGGGTTGGTAATCACCCCTAAACTACTTGTAGTCCATAATCCTGTTTCTCCAGCAACGGTTGGCGTATTTCCATTTAAGTTAACAGGGTCACCTTCACAAAGTGTTATATCACTTCCTGCGTCAGCTATTGTTCCTGGCGTAATGGTTATGAGAACACTACCTGTATCACTACAACCATTAGTATCAGTTCCTGTTACTATATATGTTGTAGTAGTAATTGGTGCAACATTGTGGTTTTGCCCAGCGCCTAAGCTGTTATCCCAGCTGTATGTATTTGCTCCGAAAGCAGTAATATTCACATTTATACCAGGACACACATTAGTGTCATTACTAGTAGTGATTACAGGTAAAGCATTTATAGCCAGAATTGTCTCTATTATACTGTCACAGCTTAATGAAGACTGTAAGGTATCATAATATGTTCCAGCTATTGTTTGGAAAATACCCCCTAATAAAATACTATCTCCTTGACAAATAGAGTCGTTAATTTGAGTAGTAACAATAGGATTTATAGATAGTGTTGTAGAAACCACACTATCACAATTATTACTATTTGTTAGTGTATCTAAATAAACTCCAGCAGTAGTTTGAAAAACACCTCCTAGAAGAATACTGTCTCCTTGACAAATGCTTAAGTTTTGAGCTACAGCACTAGTTGCATGTATCGTTACAGTTGTACTAATTGTAAAAATAGGGCATGTTGCCGTAGAATCTAAAGTATATGTAACAGTATATGTTCCTGGTGTACTACTAACAGGAACAATAGCTCCTGTTAAAGAATCAAGTGCTAAACCAGCTGGTGTTGAAGTAAAAATACCTCCA
>JARGOE010000002.1:31359-69683 GCA_029210015.1 Vicingaceae bacterium | reverse complement strand
TAATTGTTGGGATTTCTATTACTGCCCCAAAAGTTTTTACCGAAGGAACAGATAGGCTGGTAAATCACAACACCTATATTGCACCAATGGCTCCATTTAAAATGGAAATAGCTAACAGCAATTTGGTGGTTTTAAAAAACAAAGATTTTAATTTAGAAGTAGAGGTTTCTGGGAATCAATTACCAGATAAAATATATATAGAAAGCAATGGAAACAAATATTCATTAAGTAAATCAGACAAGCGAAGCTATTCATACACCTTTAAAAATGTTCAAAAAAACAACACTTTTAAGCTTTATGCTTCGGGGTTTTATTCTCAAGAGCGTGAGCTTAAAGTAATACCTAACCCAATTTTAACTAGCTTTTCTGTTAATATTAATTATCCTAAATATTTAAACAAGCCAACAGAAACCCTTCAAAATACTGGCGATTTAGTTTTGCCTGAGGGAGCTCTAATAAAGTGGAACATCAAAACAGAAGATGCGGATTATTTAAACTTTATATTGGGGGATAGCCTGTATCAATTAAAACCTGCCAACCAACAAGTTTCTTTTACTAAAAAAGCGGCCCAAAACTTAGGTTATGCTTTTGTTCCGTCTAATCAATATGTAAAAAATGGAGATACTGTCTTGTATTCGCTTCAAGTAATTCCCGATAAGTTCCCAACAATTGATGTAACCGAAAAAAGAGACTCAACCAATAACAATCGTTTATATTTTAGGGGGGAAATAGGCGATGACTATGGTTTTACAGCTTTAAAGTTTAACTACAGAATAACCACAAAAATCGATTCATTACCTAATCGAAACCAATTAAAAACAGTTGGGGTTCCGTTTAACACATCAACAACTATTGATGAGTTTTTCCATTTTTGGAATTTAGAAGAATTAAACATTTTGCCAGGAGATGAAATAAGTTATTATTTCGAGGTTTGGGACAATGATGGTGTAAATGGTCGAAAGTCTGCAAAAACAAACTTAAAAACTTTTAAATCTAAATCCATAGACGAACGAAATGCACAAACATCAAAAAGCAATAAAGACATTAAAAAGAATTTTTCAGAAAGCATCACTGAAGCAAAACAAATACAAAAAGATTTAGAAGAACTAAAGAAAAAATTAGCTGAAAAAAAAGAAATTGGCTGGGAAGAGAAGCAAAAACTTAAAGACTTGTTGGAAAAACAAAAAGAGCTGGAGAAGAAAGTAAACGAGATACGAAATGAAAATCAACAGAACAACCAACAACAAAACGAATACAAAAAGTACAGCCAAGAAGTTTTAGAAAAACAAGACCAATTACAAAAACTCTTTGATGAGTTGATGACTGATGAGATGAAAGAGATGATGGAGAAACTACAAGAGATGATGGAAAAACTAGACAAGAATATGCTGGAAAATGAGTTAGATAAAATGGAAATGTCTAATGAAGATTTAGAAAAAGAGCTTGACAGGTCTTTAGAGTTGTTTAAACAAATGGAGTTTGAACAAAAGCTGGATGAAGTTAAAAACAAACTAGATGATTTGGCGGACAAACAAGAGCAGCTTTCTGAGGATACCAAAGACAAAAAAGAAAGCAACGAAGAACTGAACAAAAAACAAGAGGAATTAAATAAAGAGTTTGATAAAGTTAAAGAAGAGCTTGATGAGCTAAATAAAATGGATAAAGATCTAGAACGTCCGAACGGAATGGAGGATACTAAAGAGCAACAAGAAAGTGTTTCTGAGGACATGAAAAACAGTTCTGATCAGCTTGAAAAAAATAAAAACAAAAAATCATCTGAATCTCAAAAAAGTGCAGCTGGAAAAATGAAAGAAATGTCGCAACAAATGGCATCAATGCAACAAGACGCTCAAAACCAAGGGGAAGATATGGATGCTTTAAGACAACTCTTAGATAACTTAATTCATCTTTCTTTTGAACAAGAAGGTTTAATGGAAACATATAAAGGAATGAACAGGAAAAGTCCAGAGTATGTAGCCATTACTCAAAAACAGAAAAAATTAAAAGATGATGCTAAAATGATTGAAGATTCTTTGTTTGCATTAAGTAAGAGGGTTGTTCAGTTAGAATCTACAATAAATAAAGAAATAGGTTTGATTAATAATTATATGGATAAAACTTTAGGTTTTATGGCTGAGAGACAAACAGCCATGGCAGCATCAAGCCAACAGTTTGTAATGACATCAATTAATAATTTAGCTTTATTATTTGATGAAGCATTACAACAAATGCAGAAGCAGGCTCAACAAAAACCAGGAGAGGGCAGTTGTAATAAACCAGGCGGCAATGGGAAACCAAAACCAGGCATGGCTGGAATAAAAAAAATGCAACAAAAGTTGAGTGAGCAATTAGAGCAGATGAAAAAAATGATGGAAGAAGGAAATAAACCAGGTAAAGGGAAAAAACCTGGAGAAAAGAAGGGTGAGGGTCAAGGAACGGGTCAAGGCAAAGGCGGAATGAGCGAATCTTTAGCTAAAATGGCAGCAGAACAAGCAAAAATTAGAGAGGCTATAAATGAGTTAAGAAAAGAAGGGGGGGGCGCTGGTTTAAATGGAATGTCGAAATTAATGGAAGAAAACGAAACAGATATTGTAAATAAACGTATTACCCAAGAAACAATTAACAGACAACAAGAAATTTTAACAAGGTTATTAGAGTCTGAAAAAGCTGAGCGCGAACGTGAGTGGGACGACAGAAGAGAGTCTAAAGAAGGAAGAGATAATGAAAAAAGCAACCCCGAGTTTTATTTTGACTATACAAAAGAAAAAGATCAAGAGGTGGATTTAATTAAAACAACACCTCCTAATTTGAATAATTTTTATAAGAAAAAAGTAACACAATATTTTCAAAACATCAATAAATGACCCAGGAAGGAATCGTTCAGAGATTTGAATTAATATCTCAACTAGAAAGTTTAACAAAAATCGAAAATTATGTCGATGATTTGTGTGATCAATTTGCTATTTGTGAAGACGATTATGGAAACATTTTAATCGCAATTACTGAGGCTGTAAACAACGCCATTACACATGGCAATCATTTAGACTCATCAAAAAAGGTATGTTTAGACATTGTTGGCAACCCAGACACAATAGAGTTTGTTGTTGAAGATGAGGGTGCTGGTTTTGACTACACAAAGGTGCCTGACCCTACCATGCCTGAAAATTTAGAAAAATTAAGTGGGCGAGGCATATTCTTAATGCGCACTTTAGCCGATGATATTTCTTTTGAAAATGAGGGTAGAAAAATCAAGTTAAAATTCTCTATATCAGCCAATTAATGTCTTTATCTTCTAGCATTTCTTTTTATTCGGAAGACACTTCTTTTGAGTTAAAAAATACTGCACCGACAATTGATTGGATACACAAAACTATTCTTTCAGAAAACAAGGTTTTGGGAGAGATTTCTTATATCTTTTGTTCTGATGATTTTCTCCATAAAATAAATTTAGAACATTTAGATCATGATACTTATACTGATATAATTACATTTAATTATTGTGAAAAAGACATTTTGAATTCCGATATTTTTATTAGTATCGACCGTGTGAAAGAAAACGCCAAAACTTATAATGTAGATTTTATCAATGAGCTTCATCGTGTTATTGTTCATGGGGTTTTGCATCTTGTAGGGTATAATGATAAGACAGATGAACAGCAGGAAGAGATGACTGCTAAGGAAGATTTTTATTTATCTTTGCTTAAAAATTAATTAATTGTTCCACGTGAAACATTTTTAAAATGAAGAAAGAGTACGATGTAATAGTTGTTGGTGGTGGTCATGCTGGTTGTGAAGCAGTGGCTGCTGCTGCCAATATGGGGTCTAACGCCTTGTTGATTACTATGAATATGGATACTATTGCTCAAATGAGCTGCAACCCTGCTATGGGGGGTGTTGCTAAGGGGCAAATTGTTAGAGAGATTGATGCTTTAGGTGGTTATTCAGGAATTATTAGTGATAAAAGTGCTATTCAATTTAAGATGTTAAATCGTTCAAAAGGGCCTGCAATGTGGAGCCCAAGAACACAGAACGACAGAATGCTCTTTTCAAAAGAGTGGAGACAAGCCCTAGAAGATACTAAAGGAGTAGATTTTTGGCAAGATATGGTTGTTGATTTAATTGTTGAAAACGGGATGTGTTTGGGTGTTAAAACACAGATAGGAGTTGAGTTTAGGTCTAAATCTGTTATACTTACAAACGGAACATTTTTAAATGGTTTAATACATATAGGAGAGAAGCAATTTGGAGGCGGAAGAGCAGGCGCAAGACCATCTGTTGGCCTTACAGATAAGCTTATAAACTTAGGTTTTAAAAGCGGCAGAATGAAGACTGGTACACCACCTAGAGTTGATGGGAGAAGTTTAGATTATTCTAAAATGGAAGAGCAACCAGGAGATGAAAAACCAGGATGTTTTTCTTATAAAGACATGCCAAAATTAGAAAACCAAAGAAGTTGTTTTATTTCATATACCAACCAAAATGTTCATGATGTTCTACAAACTGGCTTTGAAAAATCACCTATGTTTGCAGGCAGAATTCAAGGGTTAGGACCAAGGTATTGTCCTTCTATTGAAGATAAAATTGTACGTTTTTCTGAAAGAGAAAGACATCAATTATTTATTGAGCCAGAAGGGTGGACTACTTGTGAGATTTATTTAAATGGTTTTTCTACATCTTTACCTGAAGAAGTTCAATATGAAGCAATGCAATTAATTCCAGGCTTTGAGAATGCTAAAATGTTTAGGCCTGGTTATGCTATAGAGTATGACTTTTTTCAACCTACTCAATTAAAAAATACTTTGGAAACAAAATTAGTTCAGGGCCTATATTTTGCTGGGCAAATAAATGGAACGACAGGATATGAAGAAGCTGCAGGGCAAGGTTTAATGGCAGGTGTTAATGCTCATTTAAAAATCAATAATAAGGTACCATTTGTCTTAAAAAGAGATCAAGCCTACATAGGTGTGTTAATAGATGATTTAATTACCAAGGGGACTACAGAACCTTATAGAATGTTTACATCGAGGGCTGAATATAGAATTTTATTACGCCAAGACAATGCTGATGTCAGACTAACTCCTCTTGCTTTTGAATTAGGATTAGCGGATGAAACAAGAATGAGGCAAGTAGAGTTGAAGCGAAAAAACATTAACAAAATCATAAAAGACTTTGAAAAAACTAGCCTAGTTCCAGATGAAGTAAACACCTATTTATCTAAGCAAAACTCTTCGCCTATTAAGCAAAAAGTTAAAGCAGTATCTGTTATAACAAGACCAAATATTAATATAAATGACTTGAGTTTGGTTAATCAAAAATTAGGAGAAAGTATAAAAGAACACACAGAAGAAGAAATTGAAAGTGCAGAAATTTTAATGAAATATGATGGGTATATCAAGCGCGAAAAAGATGTTGCTGAGAAGATTATGCGCCTAGAAAACATTAAAATTTATGACGATATAGATTATTCTAAATTGAGCTCACTTTCTGCTGAAGCTGTTGAAAAGCTTACTCATGTTAAGCCTAAAACAGTTGGACAAGCTTCTCGTATAAGCGGGATATCACCATCAGACATTTCTGTCTTAATGGTTTTTATGGGTAGATAGGTTTTTGTTCCACGTGAAACAATATGCTAAATTTTTGTTTTCTATAATGACTTTTACATGTTGTTCTTGAAAGGGTGTTGTTTTATACTAAATAAGCCATTTTTAAGCGATTTAAGAGCTTAATGTGCTGCTGCGGTATGTTAGCCCTAATTTTCAAAGAAAACCGAAATATCGAAATGTTTTTAAAACATTGATTATCAAGGCTTTGTGTGTAAGCAATGATTTATTACATTTACAAAACTAAAAATCTTCAGGTGTCTAAAAGTTTTAAGCTAAAATCGGGTCTTTTTTTTCTTCTTCTTCTTTTTCTGCCATATTGTTATTTAGCTTTTTTTTCTAATCCTATTGCTGAAGATTTTGGTTTTGCTTTTCAGTTTCAAGAAAATGAAAGCTTTTATGAGCTGTTAAAAAATTCTTACCTCACAATGAATGGTAGGTATGTTTCTAATATTTTTATGTATGCTAGCCCTATAGCTTTTAATAGTTTTGTAGGTTATAAGGTTTTTCCATTTGTTTTAATTTTACTGTTATTAATAGGCAACTTTATTTTTGTTCAAGCTTTAAAAATATGTAATGGTAAATCAGGTGTTTTGGTTTTATCTAGTGTTTTAACGTTGCTCTTTTTAAACAATATGCCTATTATTTCGGAAGGAATATATTGGCATACAGGATCGTCAATATATGTGTTAGGGCTTATTTTCTCCTTGTTTTTTTTGTGGTCAATTCTTAAACTTTTTACCTATCCATATAGGCATATAAACTTTGTTTTATCTACTCTTTTACTTTTTTTGTCTTGTGGTTTTAATGAGGTTTTAACTTTGCTTTTGGTTTTCTTTCTTATGGTTTTTTGCTTAGTAATGTTTTTGCTAAGGAATAAAGGAAAGAACACAGCGCTATTTCTTTTTTTGTTTTCTATTGTGTTTGCTTCCTTTATGATTTTTGCCCCAGGAAATTCATATAGAGAAGGAATGTACCCTTTAAAAGGAGATTTAGGTCATACTTTTTTAATGTCTTTTTTACAGTTGTGTCGTTTTGGGTTTTTATGGACTTTCTCTTTACCATTAATTGCTGCGAGCGTTCTTTTTTATAGGTTTATAGGTAAATTAAAGCATAAACCAAGTTGGTTAATTAGTCTTTTACAAGTTAATAAGTGGCTAATATTAAGTTTGTTGCCAATAATTATTTTATTGTGTGTTATTCCACCATATTGGTATACGGGTATTCTTGGACAGCATAGAACACTAAACATTGCCTATTTCTTTTTTATTATTGTTTGGTTTTTAAATGTTGCTGTTTGGTTTGGTTTCTTAGAGAAAAAAGGGATTAAGCTTAATTTTAAATTACCTAAAAAAGTGTGTTTTATTCTTCTGGTTGCTAGTTTATTATTTACTGGAAACGGCTTTAATGGCCTGTCAGATATATTTTCTGGAGACGCGAATAATTTTGACAAACAAATGAAAAATAGACATGCTATTTTAATCAATAATCAAGAAAACCCTCCAAAAGAAATTGTTTTGAAGCCTATTGTGTTTATGCCTAAAACCTTGTTTGTTATGGACATTAGTGCAGACCCTAATTATTGGACAAACCAAGGGTATAACGGGTTTTTTAAGCTTCCATATACGCTGATTTATACAGAAGAAATCAAACAATGATAAAAAGACCCCTAAATTGTGTTATTTTGTGACATTAATAAAATGCAAGAATGAAATTATCGATTTTAATACCAGCATATAACGAAGCAAGAACAATTCATTTGATACTAGACAAAGTAAGGGATGTTGTTTTAGATGGAGGTGTTGTCAAGGAATTAATTATTGTTAATGATTTTTCTACTGATGATACGGTAAAAAAAGTTAAAGAGTATATGGCTAAAAATCCAGATATGCCAATTCAAATTTTTTCACAAGAAAAAAATAAAGGTAAAGGTGCGGCAATTCATAAGGCTATTGAATTAGCTACCGGGGATTATTTAATTGTACAGGATGCTGATTTAGAATATGATCCAGAAGAATATAACTTACTACTTAAACCTATCTTATCTGGCTTTGCAGATGTTGTTTATGGCTCAAGGTTTTTAGGCGGTAATCCGCATCGAATTTTATTCTATTGGCATTCCATAGGAAATAAGTTTTTAACTTCTTTATCTAACATGTTTACCAACCTTAACCTTACAGATATGGAAACGTGTTATAAGCTAATAAGATCTGACATTGCAAAAGGATTAAAACTTAAAGAACAGCGCTTTGGCTTCGAACCTGAGTTAACAGCAAAACTTTCTCGTGTGCCTAAAATTAGAATTTATGAAGTAGGTATTTCTTACTACGGAAGAACTTTTGAGGAGGGCAAGAAAATTGGCTGGAAAGATGGTTTTAGAGCAATTTATTGTATCATAAAATATAATCTTTTTAGCAAATAATTGTGAGAGGTATATTTTATAGGCTTTATAAATACCTTAATAGTATAATTATTTTTTTTTGTACTGCAATCTTTTTCTATTTTTTAATAGATTTTGGAGAAAAAGTTCTTGATCCTGGAGACGGAATACTTCATTATCAAATGGCAAAATATTCGTGGACAATGCCTCGTTTGTTTTTAAATCATTGGGGAAAACCGCTTTTTACTTTTTTGTCATCACCTTTTGCCCAACTAGGCTTTAAAGGAATGGTTGTCTTTAATATTTTTCTTTTTGTTGTTTCAAGTATTTTTTTATTAAGAATAACAACTCTTTTAAAGATAAAAAAGGGTTGGATGCTTATTCTTATTTGTTTTGGTGCTCCTATATTTTTTTGGTCAGTGTTATCTGGCATGACAGAAATATTAATGTGCACTATTCTTGTACTTAGTCTTTATTGTTATTTAAAAGAGAATTTTATATTAGGAACCTTAATATTGTCATTCTCACTACTTGCTAGACCCGAGAGTAATATTGTTATTCCATTTTTTATGCTTTATTTGCTTTATAAGAAGCAATTTATTGCTTTGCCATTTATCCTTTCAGGTTTTATCATCTTTAGCTTTGCAGGGTATTTTTATTATGATAATTTTTTCTGGATTATTACAGAAAGACCTTACTTTAGTAAAGGAACATATGGCACAGGCAGTTTTTTTCATTTTATATTAGGATATAAACAAATTCTTGGTTTGGTTGCCACATTTTTATTTGTTTTAGGCATGATTTCTTTATTTATAAAAAAACAATATGAGGAAAAGAAGGTCGCTCTATTTCTTTTAGTTCTTTTTCCAGCAATTTCAGTTCTTTTGGTTCACTCTTTCTTGTGGTGGACAAGCTTGTATACATCTGCTGGCTATTTTAGGGTTTTGTCAACGGTAATCCCCTTGTTTGCTCTTATTTCTTTTTTAGGGTTGAACACCATGTTTACATGGCTCGAAAAAAGAATAAATAAAACCTATATAAATATTCTAACACTAATTATTTCAGCTTTAATAGTTTTTGGCGGCCTATTTAACTTACAAATAGATAATAGGTTAATGATAGAACAAGATGTTTTAATAAAAGCGGCCAATTGGTACAAGAGCCAAGGAGAAAATAAGAAAATATATTATTTACCACCATCTTTTTCATACCAAGCTCGCATTAATCCTTTTACAGAAGAAGGCACCAGAGATAATATGAAATATTTTGGTGATAAAGACAAGCCTTCACGCAATATGAAAGAGGGAGAATTATTGCTTTGGGATGGCCAATATTCTAGGGTTGAAGGACAAATTTCGTTAGAAGACTGCTTAAAAGATGACAACTTATTGTGCGTGAGTAGTTTTTATCCTAAAGAGAATATTACTTTTTATGGACATCCCTATTCCGTGCGAATTTTTAAAAAGGTTAACAAAAAGGTTGAGGTTAAGAATTCTTTTGTAAATGAGTTTAATAAGAGTATAAAATCTGTGTTGAAAACTCTTAGAGTAGAAAATAATTCAGATGAATTTCTTGGATTGTTTCACGTTGATAATAAAACATCTCACAGAGGTGTTGTTTTACAATATGATTTTAGTTGCAAAATTAGGCTTCCCGCAGAATATGAAAATAAAAAACTAAAATTAGTTTATACATGGGAAACTTTAGGTGAAGGGGTCTTTTATGATTCTAAAAATGTTGAAATAAAAGACGGTGGAGGGTTGTTAGATTTTCAATTTATTTCTAATTCATCTTGTTTTCAAAATGCTGAGTTTCGAGTATATTTTTGGAACATAAATAAATATCCTATATCATTGTCAGATATAGAATTTTCAGTTAAAGCGTTTTAATACAATATCTTTAAAGATATTTCCTTCTCCTTCATAAATTTCTTTTAAAGGAATTTCAAGCGTTTCCATTTTAACAGCTGTGACTTTTAATTTAAAATCAAGTTTTGTAAAAATGTTTGTCCAACCTGTTTTTAATTCGAAAGAGCCATCAGGCTTTGTAAATGTTGAGTAGGTTGAATTACTTGCCGGATTGTGAAGCGTGATTATTGCGCCTTGAACAGGGGCTCTTTTTTCATTAATTATTTTTCCAACAGCTTTTTTATGATTAGGCAAATAATCAATATTATAATAGATTGAATCATTAGGTTTAGCAATATCATCCCAATACTTTGACTTATAAGGGTGATCATTCACAAACTTTTCGAAAGGAAGCGTTTTAATGTTATGTTTGAGCTCACCTAAAATAGTATCCCCATTTGAGGTTAAAAAAAATGTGTCTTTTCTATTTAATAATCCATAATCGCTAACACTACAGGTTCCTTCTATTTTTTTGGGAGGGAACTTTAAATCTTGAAAACACCACCAAGAATAACCACTACTACCTGCAGAACGGGACTTGTTAAGAGAATAAGACATAAAGAACAATTGGTCAGAATAGTTTCCGCAAGACAAATTAAGTGGGACACAATTTTCCGCAGTATTTAAGCCTGTTTCACCTATTATCCATGGCTTGGTTATGTTTTTATTAATCCAATAAAGTTTTGAGTCGAAACGCTCAAGGTTATTTAAGTTTTTTGACCCATATGGGTAAATATGAAATGATAAAAAGTCAACAGCCATTAATTCAGGGTCCCATTCATGAACTATCTTGTAATGGCTTAACCCAATTGTGGTAAGGTGATTAGGAGCCTCTTTTTTAATGGTGCTACTATAGCTCTCAACAAACGCTTTGGTTTGTTTTTTTGTATAATTTCCTCTATCAAAATAGAGCGGTTCATTATAAATGTCATATGCCATCAGTGCTTTTTCATTTTTAAGACCTTGTGCTAGTTTGCTATATAAATTAAGTTGATTATCGGGTTGATCTTCTATAGCGCTTATTAGCAAAACAACTCTTAGCCCACTTTCTTCAGCATAACTTAGAACTGTTTTTATTAAAGGGATTATTCCATTAACAATGTTTTTGTTTCCTTCAGTAGAGTTAGACATATTGATTTTTGACCAAGAATGAAAACCCACTTCGTCTTTAAAAAAATCAGTTGCTGCAAAACCTGTTATTCTTATAGTGTTAAACCCCATTTCTTTAATTGTCTTAAAGTGTGATTTAATTATTGAATGAGTTACAGCTGAATCACTCCCCCAAGGGTAAAGGGTTTTAAAAAATTCTCCATCATATTTAGGGTGATATTCTGCCCTTGGAGTTATGTATACTCCGTTAGTATTGTTTTCAAATAATTTGCGTGTATGAATAGAGTAATTCATTATCATTGGGTAAAAATCAGACTCGCCATCTTTAAACTTTTTACCATCCATTGATATATAGTTTAAAAACTTTCCTTCGTTATCAATGTTTATTTTAGGAGAATAACCCTCTCTACAAGCAGAGAATAAAGTGATTAGGGAGATATAAAAAAAGAGTATTTTATTTTTTGTTATCATATTTAACTAAAAGTTCGTCATCCAAAAATTGCAGTCGTTTTTTTATCCAGTTTTTTAAGTAGTCAATTTCGTCTTTATGGGTTTTTCCTAAAAAGTAGTTGGGCCAAAAATCTTCTGATTCTAAAACAGTCCATTTCGCAAAATTGTTAGCTAAAGAAGGTTCACATAAATTATTTAATTCATCAATAGTATTGATTATGTTTTTATCAGAAAGACTTGTTTTTCGTAAGGCTGAATAACGCTTTTTTAAGGTATTGTTAAACGTGCTATCCTTTAGTAGTGTGTGCCAATAAAAAGGAACAAACTTATCTAAAATGTACACATAACCTTCGGTCTTGTAACCATCATGATAATTGGCTAATCCAAAAGAAAAGTTATAGTCCCATATTGGACCAATATAAAATTTAGGTGTTTCAGCATTTATATCAGGATTGTACATAAAAGTACTCAAACGGTATCCATCAATGTTTCTACTCACCTCTGTTATAATTAAGTAGTCAACAAAACTATTAATGTCTAAATATTCTAAATAGTTGTCTTTTTCATATAAATGCTGCTCAAACAATGAGTATTGTTCTTTTATTGTATTTAAAACATTTGTGCTAAGCTTTTTTTGTTTTGGGGAATACACTCCATAATAAAGGTTGTGAGCTGTTGTATCGTTCGGAAAAGAAGCCTGTATAGTGTTTCTGTCTATCTCTAACACATAACCACCACTCATTTTGGTTTCATCTTTTTTATCAACTTTAAGTTTAGTAATGTTTAAGTGTTCTTTTCCAATTTGAATTTTTTCTGTTAGCAAGTAAATACCCTGGTAATTGTTATTAATAACTAACTCAATAAATTTAGTTTCAGGGGTGTAGTTTCCCATTTGGCGATATAGAGAATATGCTAAAGCATTTCTAACTAATGATTTGTCAGCATATGGCCCATACAACACCCATTTTTTTGATTTAGACAAACCAATCAGGCTATCTTTTTTTTCCAGTTTAAAGCTATAAGATTTCTTAGCAAATGACTGAGAGGTGTTTCCCCTTCTTTCAATCTCAATTTTATAACCAATTGTTGAATCTGACAATAAGTTTGTTCCATTATTTTTTTGTGCTATGGTTAAGTGTGCGTTTGTTTTGGGTTCATCAGGAATAACCTTATTAAAGGTGTTAATTTTAAATATCGGCAGCGTTGAGGATGAAAAGCTTGTTTTAGGTTTCTCTATTTTATAATTAGTGTCAAACCCATTTTTATTCCCTTTTACTAAAAATGCTAGTGGGTTATTGTTTGTTTTAATAGTTTTAAAGTTAGCAACATTATACACAACAACAGAAATAGTGTTTGGTCCATCTTTTAATAGGTTTTGAGGAATTAAAACCTCTCTATTTTTCCAATATTCTGTAATGGTAATTTCTTTAGGAGTTACGCCTTCTAAAGGGGGGGTAATTAAATCTTTGTTTACATCAATACAAAAATGGTTGTTTATATAGATTTTTGCAGAGTATTTATAATTAAAAGCTAAATGGCCTTTATTTATTAATGTAACATCTTCAATGTTGATTGTTGTTTGAAGAACTAGGTTTTTATTCTTTAATTCCTCATCAATTATAAGTTCATTTTTGTTTAGTTCAAACTTTATATTTTTAAGATTGGTTAAGTTTTTTTTTTCAAAACTGTAGTGCCAAAAATGTTCTTGATTAACTGCTAACTTCCATTTTTCAGAAAAGAAATACCAATACCCAGCAAACACCAAAAAGATAGCCAAAAAAAGAACGATGTATTTTTTTACCTTACCAGACATTAATTGGTGGTTAAAACCCATTTTTTAAGGGTGCGATCATTAACACCGTTAGATTTAAAGGTAACATCTTCACTTTTTGAGCTAGATGCATTATATTGGTATTCATCCATAATATCGCCACCAGCATTAACCAACTTAATTGTTGTCTTTTTTCCATTTAATTTAGGTAGTCCGCCAATTACGTGTTTAAAGTCATAGGTTTTTGTAAAGTCTAAATATTTATTAGACACATACAAACGTCCCATTCGGGCTAGCTTTGTTCCTATAGGGAAAACAAATGTTTTTTCTTTATCTTCTTGTGTGATAATAATTTTATAAAGAGAAATATCTAATGGTAAGTTATAATTGTTGGTGATCTCAATATAGTCTCCACAATTTTTGTCTTGGGGTGATTTAACATGTATTTGAGCTAGAGAAATTAAGCTTTGATTAAAGCCAAAGGCTCCAATATCTTTTCCATCATCACCTTTATTTCTACAAGGAGAATCTTTTCTTATATGATAATTATTACCGCCAGCATCAATAAATTTTGGGTCTGCTTTAAAGTTGGTTTTTCCAGGTAAAATTTTATTGTTAACGCTTGAGTTAGTCACAGTTATTTTAGAGAATTCATCCGAATATACATTAATCTTTTCGTTTTTTTCAAAAATGGTATTTTTTACAAAACCAAAACCACCAACTTTATAATCTTCACGTTTTTTATAGGCATAAATAGCTTGTTTGTTTTTAAATAAAGTGTTGTTACTAATATGGGCAACAGAACTATCTTTAATTGATATTCCTGTTTTGTTTTTTACTATTAAATTATTTCTTATTTGAATGTTTTTTAAAGAGGCTCCGTATTGTTCTGTACCAATAGATATAGCTTTATCGGTATTGTTAAATAAAAAGTTTCCTTCAATTAAGATGTTGTTACAATTATTTAAGTCTATGGCATCATCGGGAGAATTAATAACATAATTGTTTCTTATTACTCCTTTGTTTGAGCTAATGTATTCAATGGCATCTGGCACATTATCATAAAAACAGTTTTCTGTTGTAATGTCGCTATAAAACAAAACCATTCCTTCTCCAAAACCATTACTTTTAAAGTTGCTGTTTTTAACAACAACTCTTCCCTTGTTGGTGTATAATAATACCTTTCTACTTCCTCCACTTTGTCCAATATCTTTTTTATCAATAATCATGTTACAACTATCAATAATTAGCTCTTCAGCTTTACAGTTTAGTGTGCCTTCAAGTAGTGTTACATTTTTAAGGTATGCCTTTTTGCAAGGATCTTGAAAGTAAATATAATCCCATTCAACCACTCCGTTTTGAGGCATAAATATTATGGGTTTTTTGGCCGTTCCATTTGCAATAAAACTCCCATTACAATCAATAGTAGCTAGGTGAGGAAGATGTATCTCTACTCCAGGATCAATGGTAAGAGTTGCACCCTCTTTAATTAGGGTTTTTGTTTTTGCAATGTATGGCGATTTATCTATAGTTAAGGTTAGGTTTTTAGAAATTGTGGCTGGGAGAGGGCTGCCTTTTACCACCTCCATAATGTTTTTAGTATTAAATCCATTAGTATAATATTCTCCATCAAAAGCCGTAACCTTCCAATAATAAGTGCCTTCAGGCAATAATTTTTTTAAAGAGAAAAAGGTGTCTGTTATGTTGGTAATATATTTTGTTTTAGAGCTATCCTTCAATAAAAAATCTGAGCCATAAGTTAAAATATAAGAAATGCTTTTGTTGGCAGGGTGTTTTGATTTATTCCATTTAAATGTGATTAACCCCGTTTGGTCTTGTTTAAATCGGTGCACATAAAAACTTAAAGGTTGTTGGGAGAATTGTTTTTGAAGTAACTTATAGTGGTTATCAAAATAATCTTTTTCTTTATTAAGTTGTCCTCTCCACTCCTTAATATCTTTTATTTTATCAGTAATATCTAATGGGATAATGTCTTCTAAGGTTTGAGTAAGACTATCAATAACAGGAGTAAAAACTTTATTATTTAATTGTGTTTTATGTAGTTCGTCAATACGGTTTTTTATATCATTAAAAATTGGGGGACACAAAATAGCTCTCTCTACTAAAGGGTTGTCAGATTCCCATTCGCTTGAAGTTCGATGATAAGTGTATGGCATCCAATTATAATAAGAAAGGGTTTTGTCCATATCCCATGGAAGCATTTGCCACTTGCCCGTGTTATACAAATCATGGTACAAATAATAGTTGTGGTAGTAAGTACTATTGTTTGATAAGAACATATTTAGAGCTAAGATATTGATCAGTTTATCATACTCAAAAGCAGATTTAATAAAACCTTCAAATTGATCATCTGGTGTATTGTTGATGTTGTATATTAACTCTGTCAAGTCATTGTGGTCAGACTTTTTGTTAGTTTTCTTCTCCCACTTTTTATTAAAATCATCAAAAATACTTAAGCATGCACCATCTTTTGTTGCCTTATATAGGTTCCCTTTTTTATCTAAATCGTTTCTTTTTAGAAAATCAGAATCCATATTCTCTACCTGTAAAAATAGGCCATAAAACTGATTGTTTACAAACACTTTAACATGCTCTGTTTGGTAACAGGTTTGTCCTGCACTTTTCATTAATATTGTTGAAGCATATTGTCTAATATAGGTTTTGTCTGCGTATTCAGCATTGAGATTAATAACCTTGGGTAAACCCTCTACAAACAAAGAATCAAATTTTATTTTTAAAGATTTTTTAGGGTCTTCACGTGATGTGTCTCCTCTAATTCTCATTCGGGCAACAACTGTTTCTCCTTTAAAAGTAATTTTTATAGGAATATAAGTGTTTTTTCTAAAGTTGGCATAAATTTTTGAAAGTTCAGCAGTGTCACAGCTGATATAATATTCTTTTACTTCATTAGGTGTAGCTTGAGCCTCGTTCTTTTTAATAGCATCTCCACAAGACACCCATAGTAAAATAGGGAGAGTTAAAGAAAAAAATAACCTCCAATGGTTAAGAGTGAGCTTATTCATTATAAAAGTGCCTTGTTGTTAGTGTTGTTGCTTCTTTATGGCTAGTGGTTTCTCGTTAATTTCAGTAGCTAATGTTCTGCTTTTAAAAATATCACAAGCCATGTAAACTGCTTTTCTAAACGAATTTTCTTCTGCTTTATTTTGTCCAGCAATTTCATAAGCCACACCATGGTCTGGAGAGGTTCTTATTATTGATAATCCAGCCGTAAAATTAACTCCCTCACCAAACGAAAGTGATTTAAAAGGAATTAATCCTTGATCATGATACATAGCCAATATAGCATCAAATTTTTTGTAATTACCTGAACCAAAAAACCCATCAGCAGGGTAAGGCCCAAATGCATTTACACCTACACTTTTGGCGTTATTAATTGCAGGGATAATAATTTCACTTTCTTCTTTTCCAATTAGCCCATTGTCACCAGCATGAGGATTTAAACCTAACACAGCTATTCTTGGTCCATTCAAAGAAAAATCTTGAACTAAACTTTTATTTAAAATTTTAAGCTTAGAAAAAATAGTGTCGGATGTTAATGTGTTTGCAATAGCACTAACAGGAATATGATTAGTTGCAACACCTATTTTAATGTTGTCGTTAACCATCAACATTAATGATTCTCCTTCAAACTTTTCACTCAAATATTCTGTGTGACCAGGAAAATTGAACTCTTCAGACTGGATGTTATCTTTATTTATTGGGGCGGTTACTAATGCATCAATTTTACCTTCTGCCAAATCTTTTGTTGCTGCTTCTAATGATAAAAAGGCATATTTACCCCCATCTTCATTAGATTCCCCTAGTTTTATTTCAACATCATCTTTCCAACACTCTAACAAGTTAGGTTTTTTGTGGTTTATTTCGCTGAGTGATTTAATGTAGTTAAAACTAAAATCATTAATCCCTAAAGCTTTTCGGTGAAATGTAGAAGCTTTTGATGATCCATAAACAATAGGTGTACAGATTTCCATCATTCTACTATCATGAAATGTTTTGATAATAACTTCTAATCCGATACCATTAATATCGCCAACACTAATTCCAAGTTTAATTTTTTTAGACATCTTTTAAGCAGAATAGTTTTTCACAAAATCATAAAATAAACGAACCCCTACAGCAGTTCCACCTTGTGTTAAATAATTGATAGGTTTCTTTAAAAAGGCTGGGCCAGCAATATCTAAGTGGATATATGGATAATCAGTAAAATTTTCTAAGAATTTACCTGCAGTAATGGATCCCCCAGAGCCTTGCCCTAGGTTGGTCATATCTGCAATACTTGATTTTAACTGTTCATTATATTCGTCCCAAAAAGGAAACTCAACAATACGTTCGTAAACATTATTGCCACTTTCTTTTAACTTGCTCATTTGTTTTTCTTCAGCGTTACCCATTGCTACAACTCCATAGTGGCCAATTGCCATTGCTGCTGCACCTGTTAGAGTAGCACAATCTAAAACAATTTCAGGCTTGTATTTGTTTGCATAACTTAAAGCGTCAGCTAAAATCATCCGTCCTTCAGCATCAGTATTTAATACCTCAACAGTTTTTTTGTTATGCATTGTAATTACATCACCTGGAGCATATGCATTTCCACTTGGGCGGTTATCAGTTGCAGGAATTAAGCCTACCACATAAAAAGGAAGTTTGTTTTTTGATATAGCATACAAAGCTCCTATTACTGAAGCTGCACCACCCATATCACACTTCATAAAATCCATTGAGTTAGCAGTTGGTTTTAAACTTAAACCACCCGTATCGTATACTACACCTTTACCAACTAAAATAATTGGTTTTTTATTTTTTGCATTTTTTGGTTTCCACTCCATTACAGAAAATGTTGGGGGAGTGATACTACCCTTATTTACAGCTAGTAAACCACCCATTTTTAAACTTTCAATTTTGGTTTTACCCATCACTTCAACCTTAAAACCAGCTTCTTTTCCTAATTTTTTAATTTCTTTAGATATTTGAACAGCATCTAAAAAAGACTGTGGCTCATTAACTAAATCACGAGTGTGGTATATTGCGTTAATCATTCCATTTAAATCAGATAACTCTTTAGGAGTAATTTTTCCTACAACCTTAATATCCTGACAGGTATTAGTCTTTTTATCAGAAAAGTATTTTAAAAATTGGTAGTTGGCATAAGCCATCCCTTCGATAAAAGAATAAGTGTTTTCACTTTCGCCAGAAACAACAATCGATTTAAGTTTAGACTTGTTTAAATCTCCAATTAAACCACTTCCTGCAATTCTTGCTTTTTCTGCTGCTTTATAATCACTTCCTTTTTCCAAAACAGCGATATAAACTGTTTTTACAAAACGATTTAATGTAATTAGCTTCGATTCAGCTTTAATTTCTTTTTTAATAAAAGCTAGCTCTTCTTTACTAAAATCTTTAGCATTAAGGTCTTTCTCTGCGTGTATTAAATAGGCAACATTATCTTTTGCTCCTATTTTGCTTGTTTTTTTTATTTCCATGGCTGAATTTGTAGTAAATTTGAACAACGAAATTAACAATAATTAGCAGATTTTTGTGCGATATGGAAGTAAGTAATTTATTAGCAAGAGCCTTAAAAAATGAGTTTTTAAGTGCTGAAGAAGGAGAGTTTTTGTTTCACAATGCTGCTACAGCAGAATTATTGTTTGTTGCAAACGAATTAAAAAAGCACAAAAAGAAACACAATAAGGTTACTTGGATTATAGATAGAAACCTAAACACAACCAATGTTTGTATTGCAAACTGTAAGTTTTGTAATTTTTTTAGAGTTCCTGGTCATGAAGAATCTTACATTACTTCCATGGAAGAATACCGCACTAAAATTGAAGAAACCATTAAGTATGGAGGGAATCAATTATTATTACAAGGCGGGCATCACCCTGAATTAGGTCTTCAGTTTTATGTTGACACCTTTAAGGGAATAAAAGAAATGTTCCCGGATATAAAACTCCACTCTTTAGGCCCTCCCGAAATTGCGCATATTGCTAAATTAGAAGGAATATCACATACTGAAGTATTGATAGCGCTTAAAGAAGCTGGATTAGACTCTTTACCAGGAGCTGGAGCAGAAATTTTAAATGATAGGGTAAGAAGGTTAATTTCTAAAGGGAAATGTTCAGGAAAAGAATGGTTAGACGTAATGCGTGCCGCACACCAATTAAATATTACAACATCTGCAACAATGATGTTTGGCCATATAGAAACTGTTTCAGAGCGCTTTGAACATTTGGTTTGGTTAAGAGAAGTTCAGAGTGAAAAACCGGCTGGGTCAAAAGGTTTTATTGCCTTTATTCCATGGCCATTTATGGATGACGGAACATTGCTAAAACGGGTAAAAGGGGTTTCTAATACTATTACTGATGATGAATATATTAGAATGATTGCCTTAAGTAGAATTATGTTGCCAAACGTTGAAAATATTCAGGCTTCTTGGTTAACAGTAGGTAAAAAAACTGCACAAGCCTGTTTGCATGCTGGAGCTAATGACTTTGGTTCAATTATGATTGAAGAAAATGTTGTTTCTGCTGCTGGAGCCCCACACCGATTTACAGCTAATGGTATTCAAGAGGCGATAAAAGATGCTGGTTTTGAACCACAACTAAGAACTCAAGAGTATGAAGATCGAGCCCTACCTATTGATATGGAAGAGCAGGTCATTAATTATTAGTTATCATTTCATTATCGGCATCAATCAATTGGGTTAAAAAGTCGTATCTTTATGGGTTACAATCGTGAAAAGACTTATTTACATAACATTTATATTGTTTTCTGTTCAAGCATTTGCTACACACAATAGAGCTGGAGAAGTCTCATTTAAGCATATTGCTGGATTAACATATGAAATTACAGTAACCACTTACACAAAAGATTCTAGCCCAGCTGATAGACCTAAATTAGAAATTTATTGGGGGGACAACACACCGTTAGACTCTATTGATAGAGTTAGTGATGTTTTATTGGGTAATGACATTAAAAAGAATGTTTATGTGGAGCAGCATACCTACCCAGTAGCTAGCCCATCCCCATATGTGATAAGGGTTGAAGACCCTAATAGAAATCAGGGGATTTTAAATATTCCAAACTCAGTAAACGTAGTTTTTTATTTGCAAACTGAGCTTTATATTAATCCGTTTTTTGGGGCAAACGACTCCCCTGTATTGTTAAATCCACCAATAGATAATGCTTGTGTTGGAACAGTTTACATTCATAATCCAGGAGCTGTTGATAGTGATGGAGATAGCTTATATTACACTCTTGCTCAAAGCTTAAAAGAGGGGGGGCAACCAATACCTAACTATCAATTTCCTGCAGCATCAAACTTTATTACCATTGATAATTTTACTGGAGATTTAATATGGGATTCTCCAACATTACAAGGAGAGTATAATGTGGCGATTTTAATTGAGGAGTTTAGAGATGGATTTAAAATAGGGAGCGTATTAAGGGATATGCAAATTACGGTTGTTCCTATTTGTGATCCACCACCAAATATTATGGGAATTACAGACACATGTATTATTGCAGGCGACACGTTGGATATTGATTATGCTGTTACAGGAAGTCATGCTGTTACGGTTACTTCTTCAGGTCAACCATACAATTTAAGTAATCCTGCATTTTTTAATCAAACTACTGCTCCATCAATTATTACAACAGGTAACTTTTATTGGGAAAGCAGATGTAACCATGTTAGAAAAACACCTTACTTTATTTCAATAAAAGCGATTGATGATAGCCCTCTTAATTTGGCGGATTTTCACACTACGACTATTAAGGTGATAGGTCCTAAACCAGAAAACTTAACTACAAATGTGCAGACCAATTTTATTAATTTGTCATGGAACAAGACAAGGTGTGGACAAGTAATAGGGTATAAAATATACAGGAGGCTAGGCCCTTCTGGTTGGAGCCCATCAACTTGTGAGACGGGAATACCAGCTGTTGCAGGATATCAATTAATTGCTACAACAACATCTATTAATGACACCACTTTTAGTGACAATAATAAAGGTATTGGCCTTACACCAGGAGAAGATTATTGTTACAGAGTAGTTGCATGTTATCCTGACGGGGCTGAAAGTATTGCTTCAGACGAATCATGTAATAGACTAAAAAAAGATGTCCCAATAATCACAAACGTTAGTGTTAATAATACCTCACAAACTTTAGGGTCAATGTATGTTGCGTGGAGTAAACCAACAGAACATGATACCACACAATTTCCTTCACCTTATAGATATTTAATTTATAGAAGTGCTCAAGCTCCAATTAATTTTCAGTTAATTGATTCAACAATGAGTATTAATGATACTACTTATATAGACACGTTGTTAAACACTCAGGATGATCAATTTTTCTATAGAGTTGATATATATAGTGTGCCCGGAACTTCAAGAGATTATATGGGAAGCTCAACTGTTGCATCTTCTGTTTATTTAAACCTTGTGCCCTCAGACAATCAAATTACCTTGGTTTGGAATGAGTCTGTGCCTTGGACAAATACTGAGCATGTAATCTATCGATTAAATACGATGACATCAAATTATGATTCATTAGATATCACAACAAATACTAGTTATACTGATACTGGTTTAGTTAACTTACAAACATATTGTTATAAAGTTAAAAGCATTGGAGGTTACTCTGCACCTGGAACGATAGACCCAATTATTAATTATTCTCAAGAAACTTGTGATCAACCAGAAGACAATATTGCCCCTTGCCCACCAGAACTTTGTGTTGAGGTAGATTGTGAACAACAAAGCAATTTATTACTCTGGAAAAATTTTAATCCGGGATGTGGAGACGATGTATTACAGTTTAATATTTATAAAAAGGATTCAATTAATGGTGATTATGTATTGATAGCCAATATTCCTAATGGAACAGATTCATCATATCTACATAGTGACTTGTTATCAATAGTTGGATGTTACGTAATAACTGGAGTTGATTCTGTTGGTAACGAAAGTTTATACAGTGACTCGGTTTGTATAGACAACCCTAATGGTGCTTGTGAGGGGAATAGCGGATGTATATCCAACGTAGATGAAAACGAACAAGGGGCTTGTTTAAGCTATGAATTGCCTAATGTTTTTACCCCTGGAACTGATGGGCACAATGATTTATTTCAACCTTTCCCTTATAACTTTATAGAATCAATCAATATTGAAATATTTAATAGGTGGGGTAATCTGGTGTTTCAAACAACAAATCCTGATATCTTATGGGATGGAACAAACCAGGAAAATAACATGCAATGTACAGATGGAACTTACTATTATATTTGTACTGTTAATGAGTATTGTTTGAATGGAATTCAACCAAGGATATTAAAAGGTTATGTTAGTTTAATCAGTAATAAAGGGAGTTCAAAACCATAATATGTTTACAGGAATTATAGAAGGATTAGGAGAGGTTGTATCTATTCAAAAAGAAGGAGAAAACACTCATTTTTCGTTAAAAAGCACCATTACAAATGAGTTAAAAATTGATCAAAGTTTAGCTCACAATGGAGTTTGCTTAACTGTTGTAGTTATTGATGGCGATATTTACACGGTTACTGCAATTAAAGAAACACTAGACAAATCTAATTTAGGAGAATTAAATATTGGCAATAAGGTAAATTTGGAACGTGCTATGTTAGCTAATGGAAGGTTTGACGGGCATGTGGTTCAAGGGCATGTTGATCAAACTGCAAACTGTGTTAACTTGAAAGAAGAAGATGGAAGTTGGGTGTATACTTTTGAATACGAAACAAGTGGGAATGTTACAGTAGAAAAGGGCTCTATAACTATAAATGGTGTTAGTCTAACGGTTGTTAACTCTAAAGAAAATCAATTTTCAGCCTGTATTATTCCTTACACTAAAGAGCATACTACTTTTAACACGTTACAAATAGGGGATAAGGTAAACTTAGAGTTTGATATTGTTGGAAAATATGTGGCTAGGCTTTTAAGGAAAAATTAACCAAAAACAGCTTTAACCACTTCTCTAGTAGCTACTGATTTCCCCATAGTGTAATAATGGATACAAGGCACACCAAAATCAATTAAATCTTTAGATTGTTGTATCGCCCATTCAATACCAACTTGTTTTACCTCATCATTGTCTTTACATTTCTCAACAGCATCTACCAAATCATCAGGTAAATCGATGTGAAAAAATTTAGGTAATGATAGAATTTGTTTTTTAGTAGAAATTGGTTTAAGACCAGGTATTATCGGAACTGTAATCCCCTCAGCTCTACAAAGATTTACAAAATCTTTAAACTTATTATTATCGTAAAATAGTTGAGTAACAATATATTCTGCGCCTAATTCAATTTTTTGTTTTAAAAACTTCATATCAGTTTTTAAATTAGGAGCCTCAAAATGTTTTTCAGGATAACCTGCAACACCAATGCAAAAATCAGTTGGAGTGGCGTTTTGTAAATCCTCATCCATATAATCTCCTTTATTTAAACCAACAATTTGGTTAACTAATTGACCCGCATAAGAATGACCTAACTCTTCAGCTACAAAACCTGGCTCTGTTTTTATTGGGTCTCCTCTTAAAGCTAAAACATTGTCAATTCCTAAAAAGTTGAGGTCAATTAAAGCGTTTTCAGTTTCTTCTTTAGTAAACCCACCACAGATAATGTGAGGAACAGCATCAATTTTATATTTGTTTACTATTGCAGCACAAATACCAACTGTACCAGGACGTTTTTTTATGGCTATTTTTTCTAAATATCCTTTTTCACGTTTTTTGTAAACAAATTCTTCACGATGGTACGTAACATTAATAAATGATGGGCCAAACTCTATAAGAGGGTCGATACCATCATAAATAGATTGTATTCCTTTCCCTTTTAAAGGGGGGAGTATTTCTAATGAAAAAAGAGGCTTTTTAGCCTTTTTTAAATGTTCTGTTACTTTCAATTTGAAGCAATTTTAAAATAAAGTTTGGCAAATGTAAGCCACAATCATTTAAAACAAAACTAAATTTTATATTTATTGGGTTTAAAGCTAAAATAAAAACCCCAACTGATTGTTATTCCTTTCAGGTTTAAAAGTTAAATTTGTGAACTTATTACTAGAAGATGAAAAACATTAGAAACTTTTGTATTATCGCGCACATTGACCATGGTAAAAGCACCTTGGCAGATAGATTATTACAAACAACAGGCACTGTTTCAGATAGGGATATGCAGGAACAGACTCTTGATGATATGGATATTGAGCGTGAAAGAGGTATTACCATTAAAAGCCATGCTATACAAATGGACTATACGCAGGATGGAGAAACTTATGTTTTGAATTTAATTGATACTCCTGGGCATGTTGATTTTTCTTATGAAGTTTCTCGTTCTATAGCATCTTGTGAAGGAGCATTATTAATTGTTGATGCCACCCAAGGAATACAAGCACAAACAATTTCTAATCTTTATTTGGCAATAGAAAATGATTTAGAAATTATACCTGTTTTAAATAAAATGGATTTGCAAAGTGCCATGCCAGAGGAGGTTAAAGATCAAATTGTAGATTTGATAGGATGTGATAGAGAGGATATTTTAGCAGCTAGTGGTAAAACGGGGCTAGGAGTAGAAGATGTCTTAAGAGCTGTTGTAGAAAGAGTTCCGGCCCCTGTTGGAGATCCTAACGGACCTTTTCAAGCATTAATTTTTGATTCTGTTTTTGATTCGTATAGAGGGATTAATGCATATTTCAAAGTGTTAAACGGAGAGATTAAAAAAGGACAAAAAGTTAAATTTATCAATACAAATAAAGAGTATTACGCTGATGAAATTGGAACATTGAAAATGAAGCAAGTTCCTAAACAAGTAATTAAAACGGGAGATGTTGGGTATATTATTTCAGGAATTAAGGTTGCTAAAGAGGTTAAAGTTGGAGATACAATTACAACAGTTGACAACCCTGCTGAGGCAATTCAAGGTTTTGAGGATGTAAAGCCTATGGTGTTTGCAGGTATTTATCCTGTTGATACAGATGAATATGAAGAGTTGAGAGATGCAATGGAAAAGTTGCAGTTAAACGATGCTTCACTAACCTTTGAGCCAGAATCTTCTGCTGCTTTAGGTTTTGGTTTTCGATGTGGATTCTTAGGAATGTTACATATGGAAATAATTCAAGAACGTTTAGAGCGTGAGTTTAACATGACTGTTATTACGACTGTTCCCAATGTGTCTTACCATGCATATTTAACTAGAGATAAAGAAACACCGATAATAGTAAATAACCCTATTGATTTTCCAGATCCGAGTATGATTCACAGGATGGAGGAGCCTTATATTAAAGCATCAATTATAACTAAATCTGATTATGTTGGCGCGATTATGACTTTGGCTATTGAGAAAAGAGGGGAATTAACCAATCAAGTATATTTAACTACAGATAGAGTAGAATTAAACTTTAATGTTCCTTTAGCAGAAATTGTATTTGACTTTTATGATAGATTAAAATCTATTTCAAGGGGTTATGCTTCTTTTGATTACCATCCGATAGGGTTCAGAGAATCTCAATTGGTTAAGATGGACATATTGTTAAATGGAGATATGGTAGACGCTTTATCTGCATTAGTTCATAAGGATAACGCATATGATTTAGGTAAAAAGATTTGTAAAAAGTTAAGAGAATTAATTCCAAGACAACAATTTGCTATTGCAATACAAGCAGCTATTGGAGCTAAAATTATTTCTAGAGAATCTCTTTCTGCTTTACGTAAAGATGTAACAGCAAAATGTTATGGAGGAGATATCTCTCGTAAACGTAAATTATTGGAGAAACAAAAAGAAGGAAAGAAAAAGATGAAGCAAATAGGGTCTGTTGAAATACCACCAAAAGCCTTCTTAGCAGTTTTAAAATTAAACGATTAAAAAAAGCCCGATTGTATATCAATCGGGCTTTTTGTTTTTAACTTTATTACTTTGCCGCAGCAGCTTTTTTAGCTTGCTTTCTCTTTACACGGTAAGCTTTTAATTCTTCTAAAGTGATTTTATCATCTTTATTAGTATCAATTCTAACAAAATTTTTTGTCATTTTACCATCTTTAAACTTTGCAGCTTCTGTTTTATCAAGAAAGCTATCGTTGTTTGTGTCTAATTTAGTAAATTGCTGAGACAGTCTTTCTCCTTTTGTATCCTGAGCATTTACATTAATAGTTAATGTAAATAAAGCAAGACATGCTGTTGTTTTTAATACAATATTTTTCATAATATATTTTTATAAATTGATTCTGTGCTTATTAGACGTTAAAAATATGAAAAGGTTTATTCTAATATAAAAAATAGTGTGAATTTATTTTGCAAATAATTGACTTTGATCTTTAAAAGATTTGAATTCTAATGCATTTCCTGAAGGGTCTAAAAAAAACATTGTGGCTTGTTCCCCAACCTCTCCCTTAAATCGAATATAAGGTTCAATTAAAAAAACAACATTATTTTCTTTTAACTTTTTTGCTAAACTTTCCCAATCATGCATGGGTAAGACTACTCCAAAGTGCGGAACAGGAACATCTTGGCCATCTACAGGGTTGCTTTCTTTTTTAGTTACAGGAGCCTCATGAATAACCAATTGATGTCCGTAAAAGTTAAAATCAACCCATTTGTCACTACTTCTACCTTCTTGGCAACCCATAATTTCTCTATAAAATGTTCTACATTTTTCTAGGTTATTAACGGGTATGGCTAAATGAAAAGGTGAAATCATAGTTTATTGTTTTTTTACGATTCTCTTTTTTAGTAGATCTTCTAGCTTATCATGTAAAGGAAAAATCAATAATGCAATTATGGAGTTAGCTAATAAATTATACATTGGCTCGCCATCAGTATAATTTTCTAGATAAGGTTCAGCGAAAACTAAAACAAACTCAAAAAGTATTAAAAAGGCAAAAAAGATAAGTCCTTCAGCAACATTATTAGACACCTTGATAAAGCCTAATGATAAAACCAGACCAAATAATAAAAGTATTCCTAAAAATATTAAAGAATATTGAAGGTTATTTCTACGGCTAGTTTCTTCTGCTTCTGAACGAGCTTTTTCTTTAGCCTCGTTTTCTTTTTTTATTTGCTCTTTTTCGAATTCGTATTGTGTTTGTTGGCGAATAGATGCTTTTAGGGTTTCTTCATTATTAATACTGTCTCGCATTTGTATATACAACTTATACATTTCTAGGGCTTCCATAGGCTTGTTAATATCTTCATATAATATGCTTAGTGTTTCGGCTGCGTTTCTAATATTTAAAGGGAATCCTAACTCTTGAGCTATCAATAAACTTCTTTTAGTGAGTTTTTCAGCTTCCTTTAATTTCCCCTGGCGATTATACATTCTTCCCAAATTACTCAGGCTATTAGCAAGACCTTTTCGATCACCTAACTCTTCTCGTATTGCAAGGCCTTTTAAATAATATTCTTCTGCTTTTGTATAGTTTTCTTGTTTTTGAAATGATCCGCCTATATTATTATAACACAAGGCCTCCCTGCTTTTGTCATCTATCTCTAAAGCTATCTCAAGACTTTTATTGAAAAATTCTCTAGCTTTTTCATGTTCTGATAAATCATGATATATTTTTCCAAGATTATTTAATGAATATAACAAACCATTTTTATAGCCTATTTTTTCTTGAATTTCAACGCTTCTTTCATAATAGGAAATAGCGACATCAGACTCTCCTTGTTCTTGATGAACGGCCCCTATATTGATTAAAGCAATGGCTATACCTTGCTCATTATTTAATTCTTCCTGAATCTTTAATCCTCTTTTGTAATATGATAAACATTCCTCTATCTTTCCTAAAGAATTATAAATCATTCCAACATTATTTAAAAGTGTTGGAAGGACGTTCATATCACCTACCCTTTCGTTTAAAGCAATACTTTTCTCGTAATATTTAAGAGCTTTTGTTGTGTTTCCCTTTTCACCCTCTATATAAGCCAACCAGCCATATACAGTGCTTTGACCATTTATAAAATCGATTTTTTCAGCGATACCTTTAGCTTTTTCACATATTAATATTGTGGTATCAGGATTGGCTATGTAATAAAAACCAGCCAACCCAATTAAAGATTTTACATAATTGGAATCTTCTTTTGCTTTTACTAGATAGCTATTTAAACTGTCAACTTGATACTGCTGTTCTTCACTGAAGTTTTGAGAAACCCCAACTAATGGCAATAAAAACAACAATATGTAAAGTAGTTTTTTCAAGGGTTTAAAAACTACAATTGGTTAATGTAAGCCAAACATAAATCTATAGTAGCTTCTATACCCTTAATGTGTGTTCGTTCTGTTCCGTGTGATGCAGCTACACCCATACCAATTAAACCTACTCTAAAATCGTTACCTGCACGTAAAGCAGCAGAACCATCTGAACCATAAAAAGGGTAAACATCTACTTTGTAGGGGATGTTGTTTTTCTCGGCTAAGTCTACCAACTTTTTTCTAAACTCATAATCGTAAGGTCCGCTAGAGTCTTTAGCACATATAGAGCAACTTACTTCATTGCCTTCGCAATCATCTCCTAATACTCCCATATCTATTACCAATAGTTCTTCTATTCCACTAGAGTAACCAACAGTTCCTCCATGTCCAACTTCTTCATAATTAGAAAAGAAAATTTCTATTGGAGCTTCTTTTCCTTCTTCTTTTAATCTTCGAGCCAATTCAAACAATACATAACATCCAGCTTTATTATCTAAAAAACGAGATTTAATGTAGCCACTTTCTAGTTCTTGGTATTTTACATCAACACAAATAATGTCTCCAGCATTTATTCCTAATTTCTCTACATCTTCAGCAGTATAAACTTCTTCATCAATTCTGATGTGCATACTTTTTATGCTTCGTTGTGTTTTCTCTTTTTCATTATTAGCATGTACAGATGGGTTGTCTAATAAAATAGTTCCCGTATAAGTTTTCCCTGAGTGAGTAATAATTTTAACATATTCTCCTTCTGCTCCTGTTAACGATAATCCACCCAACAAAGAAAAAGCCAATGTGCCGTTAGATTTAATTTTAGAAACAATAGCACCCAAAGTATCTACATGCCCAGCAATAGCTGCTTTCGGGTTTGCCCCTAAAGCACATTTTACTGCCCCTTTGTTGGTATATTCTGGTGCATAACCATAACTGGTTAGTAAATCAAAAATATACTTACTAGCATTAGTTGTATAGCCAGTTGGCGAATCTATTGCTATTAATTCTTGAAGTGTTTTGTAATTACTCATAGTATAAAATATTATTAGAACTACGAATATAGTAATAGTAGATTAAATAAAATCTATTAATTTCGTAGTTTAAAGCTTATGTTTTTATAGAGTTTTTAAAATTGTATTGCTTTGGGTTTATTGTAATTTTCTCTAAAGTTTAAAAAATAAATCGATTTATATAAAGTTGGAAAGGATGAAAAAAACACTATTATTTATATCTGCAATTTTGTTATTACATTTAGTATTAGACGCTCAGTCTGATAATAATCAAAACAAGCTAGAGTTAGAAATAACTGAAGATGGTAAAAGATTAGAAGCAACAGTTCTTTGTTTGGATGCTATTGAGGCACCAACAAAGTATAATGAGTTTGCAAAAAGGTTTATAAACTTGCCAGGGTTTCCTAAAAAAACGGAATTTCAGTCTACTGAAGAATTAAAAGGAGCTATAGATACATGGTTTAAGAAAAATGTTTCAGTTATTGATAAAGTTAGGATTGAACGAAAAAAAGCTCATGATCAAATTTATGGTAAAAGACCTTTCTAATTTTAATAAAAAAACAATGAGAATTCAAAAATACACACTTGCTTTTTTAATAATGTTAACCTCACTTGTTGAGGCTTACTCTCAAACACCGATTACTGTTTGTCCTCAAAATACAACATTTACAGGAATGACAAGGGGTTATTATTTTACAGCTCCTGCAAATTTTACTATATGTGGAATTTATGTTGAGGATGATGCTTCAACACTGTTTCAAAGCGCTGCAATTGTAAGGTTTACATCTGGCCCACCTCCTGCATATGCTGCAGTTACTAATAATTTTGTTACACTGTGGCAAAACCTAAATTATGCCCCAAATAATATGATTTCTGTACCAAATATTCAAATTAATGCTGGTGATGTAATTGGTATTTATGGTTCAAGGGGAGCAAACTCAGTAAATAGTTATGGTCCTGCACAATGTGTTATAAACATTCAAAGTATACCAACAACAACATTTAGAAGTGGAATGCAGTTTGACTTAGCTGCAGGCCCAGGAATGCACGATATTTGGAGTGAAAATAATGGTAGCATTGGTAGGGTAACCATGTATACTAATTGTTGTTTAGCACCCACAGCGTTACCTTCTTTAGTAGGAGATACCGTTGTTTGTCAAAAGGATACTACGACTTATACAGTTCCTCCTCAAGCGGGTGCAGTTACTTATACTTGGTCGGTTCCTCCAGGAGCTTTTGTGCTCTCAGGACAAGGAACACCATCAGCAACTATTTTTTGGAACTCTGGTACTGGTGGACAAGTTTGTGCTACATGGACAGATTCATGTACAGCAAGCCCTCCCATTTGTATTAATGTAAATGTTAACCCAGCTCCACTTATGGCTCCAACAAACATAACAGTTTGTGCTGGAGATACTATTCCAACGAGTAATTATCTTAGTAATCCTGTAGGAGCAACTTATGCTTGGACAAATTCTAATACAACTATTGGATTAGCAGCCTCTGGAATAGGAAATACACCTGCTTTTATTGCTACAAACACAACAAGCTCTCCAGACACAAGTGTTGTTACTGTAGTCCCAACCTTATCAGGCTGTGAAGGGAATCCCTATACATATATGATAATAGTTAATCCCACCCCAGTAATGAACCCTCTAACTAATCTAATTTTTTGTGCTGGAGATACTGTGCCTTCAATTATTTTTTCGGGAAATACAACTAACACATACTCATGGACTAATTCTGACACAACTATTGGTTTAGCAGTTGGAGATACAGGAAATATCCCTCTTTTTATTGCAACTAATACAGGATCTACAGCAGTTACATCTACTATAACAGTAACACCTTCTGCAAATGGTTGCTTAGGTATACCTGTTACATTTACGATAACCGTGAATCCTAATAATTTGGTTGCTGGCCCTGGAAGTTTAATTTGCCTGGGAGATTCAATTATTTTAACAGCAGCTAATAGTGGCTTAGGGACAATAACTTGGTATGATGATCCTAATGGTACAAATGTTATTGGAACAGGAACGCCATTTTATCCTACAGTACAAGATACAGGAACTTATGTGTTTTATGTGAATGAGGTAGGAGGCTGTGCAACTAATTTAGATTCAATTGTAGTTGTCGTAAAAGGAGTAAATGCTTTTATTAATGCAACACCAATAACAGGTTTAATCCCATTAGATGTCTTTTTTGGTAATGGAAGCACAACAGGCCCAGGGATTAGTTATTTGTGGGACTTTGGTACAGGAGATACAAGTAATGTTTTTGAACCAACTTATACTTATAATGCTGATGGTACTTATACAGTAACTCTAATTGTTACGGACGGGTTTTGCTTTGATACCGCCTATGTAACAATAGAGGCTATTAAAGAATCGATAATTATAATTCCGAATGTTTTTACACCAAATGGAGATGGTAGTAATGATGTTTTTAAGTTAATAGAGTTAAACTTAAAAACAATAGACGGTGAAATTTATAACCGCTGGGGGCAAAAGCTATACTCGTGGAATGAGTTAAATGGTTCTTGGGACGGAAATACATCTTCAGGAGATCCTGCTCCAGCTGGAACGTATTTCTATTTAATAAAAGCAACAGGAGAAGATGGGGTTGAGTATTTAAAGAAAGGTTCCTTTAGTTTAATGAGATAAATAAAAATATAAGAAAAATAAATAATAGGACTCTAAGGATTTAGGGCCCTATTGTTATAGAAAATTATGGTTTTATCTACTCCTATATAAGTTTTCATTTTTATTAAGAATAGCTTACATTTAACAAGTTTTATAAAATTAATAGAAACATGAAATTATTATTTACCACATTTTTATCACTACTATTAATTACTTCCACTTTTTCACAAGAACCTTTAGATTGTGATAATCCAATTATGGGTGGGGCTTGTTATTATAATGAAAACCAACCAGAAGATGGAAGTGGAACACTTGGTATGAGCTACACTAATACAGCTTGTGGGTTAAATTATGTGCAAGCATCTGTTATGACAACCACAAGATATACCCCTTCGCCAGGAACAGGATATCCTACAACTTTAACTATTGCAGGAATTCCTTTTTGTGGAGTTATAGAAAAAGCCTTTTTATGGTGGGCTGGAGGAGGAACTGCTAATAATGCCAACTTTACATTTAATGGAAATCCATTAGTAGGAACAAGAGTTGGTAACCATGGACAAAAATGTTGGTCTTCAGGTGGAACAGAATCATATAGAGCTGATGTAACGGCAGCAGTTACTGGAAACGGAAACTATACATTTTCATCACCCCTTGGTAATGATATGGATGGAGTAACCCTTATGATAATATATACAGATCCAACAGTAAATTATGAAGGAACAATTCAAATTAATGATGGAGCTATTTCTGCTGCCACAACACCAACTAGTATGACAATGACAGGACTAAATGTTTGTGCAAATTCAACAGCGGGGAATGCATTTGTTATTAATAGTGATATGCAAAACAATATTGCTGCAAACCATTCTTGTACTTTAAATGGAGTAACTGCATCATTTCCTAATTCTTTTTGGAATTTTGATGTTACCAACACCCCATATACTACAGGGCAAACAACAGCCCCATTTACAGTAACTCCAACGGGAGGAGATTGTTACCTATGGGTCATGATGGGAGTTTATTATCAAACAACAACTTGTAATGTTTGTACAACTCCACCATCATCTTTAGCAGCTTCTTCTTCAACAACAGATGCTACTTGTGGAAATTGTGATGGTACAGCAACTGCAAATATTACAGGAGGAATAGGACCTTTTACCTATACTTGGAACACAACCCCAGTTCAAACAGGACAAACAGCTAATAATTTATGTCCAGGAACATATATTGTTACAGCCAAAGATGTTAATTGTGAAACAGTAATGGATACTGTTATTATTGTTTTACAAAACGCTCCACCTGCACCTGTTATTACTCCTGCAGGGTCATTTTGTGCAAACGATACCGCATTAAATTTAATTGTAACAATTCCTGGTGGATCATGGTCTGGTTCAGGAATTACTGATACAATAAATGGGACATTTGACCCAAATGCTGCTGGTGGAGGAACTCATCAAATTATTTATACAGACACAGGCTCTTGTTCTTTAAAGGATACGATAAATATTATAGTAAATGCTTTACCAACAATTACTCCTTCAAATATTACTGTTTGTAGTGGCGATACTGTTCCTGCAAGTAATTTTGTGAGTATACCTGCAGGAGCAACTTATGTGTGGACAAATTCAAATACTGCTATTGGTTTAGCTGCTTCAGGTACTGGAAATACACCTGTTTTTGTTGCAACGAATACAACGAATGCAGCTATAACAAGTACGGTTACTGTTACTCCTACAGCAAATGGATGTGAAGGGTTGCCAGTAACCTATACAATAATGGTTAATCCAACACCGGTAGCGATTGTGCCAACAAACTTAAACTATTGTAGTGGAGATACAATTCCTGCTATTATTTTTACTACTAACCCTACTGGAGGGACGTTTACTTGGACAAATTCGAATACAGCAACAGGCTTAGGTGCTTCTGGAACTGGAGGAACACCTGTTTTTGTTGGAACCAATCCAGGTTCGGTAGCTATCACTTCTACAATAACAGTTACTCCAACGGTTAATGGTTGCGAGGGCTTACCTGTTACATTTACGATAACTGTTAACCCTAATAATTTAGTGGCAGGCCCAGGTAGTTTAATATGTTTAGGAGACTCAATTGTTTTAACTGCAGCTAATAGTGGTTTAGGGACAATAACTTGGTATGATGATCCTAATGGTACAAATGTTATAGGAACAGGAACGCCATTTTACCCAACAGTTAATGCTACAGGAACATATGTATTTTATGTAAATGAAGTTGGTGGTTGTGCAACCAACTTAGATTCAGTTGTAATTGTAGTAAAAGGAGTTAATGCCATTATTAATGGTAACCCTACTTCTGGATTAGTACCATTGAATGTTATTTTTGGTAATGGAAGTACAACAGGCCCGGGAATTAACTACTGGTGGGATTTTGGAACAGGAGATACAAGCAACCTTTTTCAACCAACATATATTTATAATGATGATGGTACTTATACAGTTATGTTAATTGTAACGGACGGCTTCTGTTATGACACTGCTTATGTAACAATAGATGCAGTAAAAGAATCATTAATTGTAGTGCCAAATGTATTTACTCCAAATGGCGATGGAAGCAATGATGTATTTAAATTAATCGAATTAAATTTAAAAACTGTTGAAGGTGAAATTTATAACCGTTGGGGGCAGAAATTATATACTTGGAACGGATTAAATGGTTCTTGGGATGGAAAGGTTTCTGGAAAAATTGCCCCTGATGGAACATACTTTTACTTGATAAATGCAGTTGGATTAGATGATGAAAAGCATTTACTAAAAGGATCGTTTAGTTTAATTAGATAGAAGATAAAAAAAGTCCCTGTTTATTTAAACAGGGACTTTTAAGCTAAAGTCTTATTTTCTATCAACTTTATTATGTTTCTTTTTAGCAATATTCTTAGCAGCTTTATTTTGCTTGTGTTTGATTATTGCTTTTTCTTTTGGAGTAACAACACCGTCTGCTTTTGCAGCTTTTTTTGTTTGATTTATGTTGCGTTGTTGAGCCTTTAACTTTACTGCTTCTTTTTTTGTAAGCTCTCCAGATTTAACACCTTGGTTAATTTTTTTATTTTGAACTACCTGGCGCTTATTAACTTGCTTTTTTGTGGTTTGAGAAAAACCAGCAGCAAAAAAGGCAACCATAGTTAATCCCAGAAAAATTGTTTTTAATTTCATTTTATTATTTTTTAGGTTATCCATAAATTTGCAAAAATAATGCCAATGGTTTAGGATATTAATGTTTCTATATTAACCAATTTATTTTCAATTAAATATTCTGCTATCTGAACTGCATTTGTGGCAGCTCCTTTTCTTAAATTATCTGTAACAATCCACATATTTATAGTGTTGGATTGAGATTCATCTCTCCTAATTCTTCCTACAAAAACATCATCTTTATCTTCAGCATATAAAGGCATTGGGTAAGTATTGGTGTCTGTATTGTCCTGTAGGGTTATTCCATCAGTTTCATGTAAAATTTTACGAACCTCAGCTAAATCAAAATCGTTTTCAAATTCAATATTTACAGCCTCAGAATGTCCTCCAACAACTGGTACTCTTACAGCAGTTGCTGTTAGTTTAAGGCTGTTGTCTCTCAATATTTTCCTTGGCTCATTTACTAATTTCATTTCTTCTTTAGTGTAGCCGTTTTCTTCAAAAACATCACAATGAGGAATACAATTTTTGTCAATAGGGTAATGATAGGCTTTTTCTCCATCAACACCATTTCTTTCATTTTCTAATTGTTCAACCGCTTTTACTCCAGTTCCAGTAATAGATTGGTAAGTTGATATAACAGCTCTTTTAATCTTGTATTTTTTGTGCAACGGATTCATTACCAATACCATTTGTATGGTAGAACAATTAGGGTTGGCAATAATTTTATCCTCAGCAGTAAGAACATCTGCATTAATTTCTGGAACAACTAATTTGTTGTTAGGATTCATTCTCCATGCTGATGAGTTATCAATAACGGTTATTCCTGCTTCCGCAAATTTTGGCGCCCATTCTGTTGAAGTGCTTCCCCCAGCAGAAAAAATAGCAATATCAGGGGCCATCTCAACAGCTGTTTGTAACCCAACCACCTTAAACTTCTTGCCATTATATTCAATTTCTTTTCCTACTGATTTTTCTGAAGCAACAGGGATTAATTCTGTTACTGGAAAATTTCTTTCAGCTAACACCTTTAGCATTACATTTCCTACCATTCCGGTAGCTCCTACAACGGCAATTTTCATTTGTTTTATTTTAAGGTTGATTAAAAAACAAAAGTAGAATAAAAAATAGAGCTTATTAAAACCTCTTATCATGAATTAAAGCAATGTTATCTTATTTTAACTAATTTGTTATTCCGGGTTACAAAAAGAAACATTTTGGCTACTTTTATTCCATGTTACACAAACTGCTATTTATAACTTGTTTATGCTTAGGAAGTGTTGGTTTTTCTCAGTTTACTGATGATTTTACCGATGGAGATTTTACAAACAATCCAACTTGGAGTGGAGATAATGCTTTATTTACTGCTGCCACAGGCGTATTAAATTCTCAAAACACTGGAGCTAACAACTACTATTTAAGCACACCTTCAACAATGTCATTAAATGCTCAATGGGATTTTTATTTTAATATGATGTTTGGAACATCAGGAGTAAACTATGTTGATGTTTATTTAACTTCTGATGTATCAGATGTTACCAACCCTAACAATGGATATTTTGTAAGAATTGGCGGAACACCAGATGAAGTTTCTTTATACAAAATGGTTGGAGGAACACCAACTATATTAATTGATGGGCCAGATGGGGTAATAAATAGTACCTCAAACAATCCATTTAATGTTAGGGTTACTAGAGATATTGCTAATAATTGGACTTTAGAATATGATGATGGTGTTTTAGGGCCTTATACAAACGTGGGGAGTATTGTAGATAATTCTTTTTCTACCTCTGCTTTTTTTGGAATTTCAATTACACAGTCAGCAGCAGCAAGCCCAATTAACAACCATTTTTTTGACAACATAAGTGTTGGGGCTATTGTTGGAGATACTTCAGCTCCTGTTGTTGATTCATTAGTGGTAGTTAACACAACTAATTTAGATGTCTATTTCAATGAGGGAGTTGACTTAACAACTTCTCAAACACTAACCAACTATACTGCAGATGGTGGATTAGGAAATCCAACCAATGCTCAACGAGATGTATTAGACTCATCAATTGTACACCTAACTTTTGCAACAGCTTTTACTAATAGCCAACCTTATAATTTAACCATTACCAATGTTGAAGACACAGCAAGTAATGCCATAACAAGCATTGTTGAGCCATTTATTTATGTGGTAATTATTGTTCCTAATGCTGGAGATGTTTTAATCAATGAAATATTTGCTGATCCATCACCTCAAGTTGGTTTGCCAGGAGAAGAGTTTGTGGAACTATACAACAAATCAAACAATGCATATATTCTAAATAACTGGCAATTTGTTAATACAACAACACCTAAAACATTACCTAACTTTGCATTACTTCCAAATAGCTATGTTATACTTTGTGATGTTAATGATACAAATCTTTATAGCTCTTATGGAGATGTAATAGGTATTAGTTCTTTTACAGCTTTAACCAATGGTGGAGACAGTTTAACGTTAATGGATGACAATAGCAATGTAATTGATATAGTTGCTTATGATATTTCTTGGTATAATGACCCTTCAAAAGATGATGGGGGGTATACTTTAGAGTTAATTAATCCTAAACACCCTTGCACAAGTTCAGTAAACTGGATTGCTTCTGCTGATGTTGCTGGAGGAACTCCAGGAACACAAAACTCTGTTTTTGATACATTGCCAGACACTCAAAACCCAATTATTAGTAATGTAGATATTATATCTGCTACACAATTAAATGTTGTATTTAATGAGATTATGGATAGTGCTAGTTTGGCAAATGCTACTTATGCTATTAATAACGGAATCTCTGTTACAGGTTCAGTAATTAACCCCAACAATCAAGAGGTTGGTTTAACAGTCAGTCCAGCTCTAGATTCTTCAACAGTTTATACCCTCACAATTACAGGCGGGAATGATTGTTCTGGAAACTCATTAAACCCAAACACTATTAATTTTGGGATAGGCAAAGCTCCTTTAAAATATGAGGTTGTTATTACTGAATTATTCCCTGACCCATCGCCAACAATAGGGTTACCAACAGAAGA
>JARGOE010000002.1:8039-31259 GCA_029210015.1 Vicingaceae bacterium | reverse complement strand
TTATTACTGAATTATTCCCTGACCCATCGCCAACAATAGGGTTACCAACAGAAGAGTTTTTGGAGCTATATAACAACACCAATAAAGTTATAGATTTAAGTGATTGCTGGATATCTGATCAGAGTTCGACTGTTCAAATAGCATCAGGTAAAATTTTCCCAGGTGAATACGCAATTATTTGTGATGATAACTTTGAAAATCAATATGCTTTTTTGGGCAAAGTAATAACTGTTGGGACTTTACCTTCACTAAATAATGATGAAGATGAAATGACACTTTGGGATGCAGATAGTAATTTAATACATACAGTCCATTATTTTGACTCATGGTATCAAGATTTAAATAAAGAAGATGGTGGCTGGACTTTAGAAATGGTTGACCCTAACAATCCTTGTGGAGAAGCAAATAATTGGAGGGCTTCCACAAAATGGTTTGGTGGAACTCCTGGAACACAAAACACAGCTTTTGGAACTAATCCAGATGTTGTGATGCCTCAGCTGTTACAGGCAAATGCATTAACTGATTCAACTGTACAATTAACTTTTAGTGAGTATATTGAAAGTTCAAGTTTGTTGGCAGCAACATATAGCATTAACAATAGTATTAGCATAGGTTTAATAACAGTAGTTGATGGTAAAAATGTTATTTTAAATTTAAGTAACAAATTAACTTTTCAAATAGTTTACAGTGTAACAGTTACTGGAGCTTCAGATTGTGTAGGTAATTTAATAGGAACAAATAATAAGGCAGATTTTGCATTACCAGAACAAGGTTTTGTAGGCGATTTAGTAATTAATGAAGTGTTATTTAACCCATACACAGGAGGGTCTGATTTTGTTGAGGTTTACAACAACTCTAATAAGTATGTTAATTTACAAAACTGGAATTTAGCGAATATAGAAAATGATAGTGTTGACAATTATAAACCAATTACAGATCAACCTTATTTATTGTTGCCAGGCGGATTTGTGTTGTTAACTAAAGATGCTCAAAATACCGCTAATGAATATGTAAACTCGGTAACAACAGCCTTTTTACAAATGGAAACTTTACCAACGTATAATAATGATGAAGGAGATGTTTACTTGATCAATAATTTAGGAATGGTTGTAGATAGTTTTTCATATAACGAAGACATGCATTTTGCTTTATTGAATAGTGTAGATGGAGTTTCGTTAGAGCGAATAGATTACGATAGAAATAGTAATGATGCTAGTAACTGGCATTCTGCTTCAGAAGATGTTGGCTTTGCAACACCAGGGTATGAAAATTCTCAATATCAACAAACCAATAACGATGGGAATGAAATTAATGTAGAGCCTGAAACATTCTCACCCGATAATGATGGTTATGATGATGTAGTAAATATCAATTATAACTTTTCTGAAGGCGGATATGTAGCCAATGTATTGATTTATGATGCCAAAGGAAGGCTGGTTAAAAATTTATTGCAAAATCAATTATTAGGAACATCCGGAACTTTTAGTTGGGATGGGACATCTGATAACAATGAAAAAGGAAGGATAGGGATTTACATCATTTTTGTTGAGGTGTTTGATTTAAATGGAGATGTAAAAAGTTTTAAAAAGACTTGTGTTTTGGCTGGAAGGTTAGATTAAAAAATGGAAGAAGCATTAAAAAAATTATATAAAAAATTAGGGTTAAGGTATCAATCACACCCTTGGCATGGAATTGATTTAGGAAGTAATGCTCCAAAAGAAGTTATGTCATTTATTGAAATGACTCCTGATGATTCTGTAAAATACGAGATAGACAAAGCTTCAGGTTATATTAAAGTTGATAGGCCACAAAAATTCTCGAATATTGTTCCTGCTTTGTATGGGTTTTTACCACAGACATACTGTGCTGAAAGTGTTGCGGAATACTGTATGCAACAATCAGACAAAACCGAGATTATTGGTGATGGAGACCCTTTAGATATATGTGTGCTAACGGAAAGGAACATTACACATGGGAATATTATAGTTCCTGCGATACCAATTGGTGGGTTAAGAATGATAGATGACGGAGAGGCTGATGATAAAATTATAGCAGTTCTAAAAGGAGATGAGGTTTATCAGAAATGGAATGATATTACAGATTGTCCTGAATCTATAATTAAACGGTTAAAGCATTATTTCTTGACCTATAAAGGTATTCCTGGCGAAGAATCTCCAAGAGTTGAAATTACTCACATCTACGGAAAAGAAGAGGCCTTAGAAGTGATTAAAAGAAGTCAAAAAGATTACTTATCCAATTATGGAGAAATAGGGAATGAACTTTCTAAAGCAACCATAGATTTAATGAACTTGAAAGGCTAGGTTTGTGCTTTTGCAAAAACAAATAGTAACTTTGGCAACAAAATTGATTTTTAGCAGAAAATCTTAAGTCTTAATGAAAAAAGTAATCTCAATATTTATCTTCTTATTAATAATTACTAGCGCTTCTGCACAAGTTCTTTTTAATCAATCTTATCATAATTTTGGAGAGGTAAATAAAGAAGATAAAAAATATTTCGATTTTACTTTTACTAATGCTGGAAAAACTACTGCTCATATTTTAAGAATAGAAGAGCCTTATGGTATTGATGTAAAATTTTCGAGCAAAGAAATTTTACCTGATAGCACTGTAATTGTGCGTATAAAATACACCCCAAAGAAGAAAGGTAAATTTAAAAAAGATGTGCCCGTTTGGATTAGTGTAAATAATGAACCTATTACTTTAACTGTAGAAGGTGATGCAAAAACTTTTGACATTAACGAGTCTGTAGCTTGTCCTGATTTTAAAATTAAAAAAGAACCTAAAGAACTTAGGTCAGACTTAAAAATAAAAGTGATTGATGTAAATACTAAAGAGCCTATAAAAAATGCGACAGTAGAAGTTATTTGGGGAGGATTAGTTTACAAGGAAATCACTACTAATAAAAACGGAGAAACAAGTCAAAACTTAAAATGGGAAAACTATTATTTAGTAGTTAATGCTGAAGGTTATGGAACAAAAGAACAAGACTTTTATGTAAATGAAAAAAACAACTTTATTCAATTTGAATTAGGAGAGCCTACTAAAGAAGAATTGATCGTTATCGCTGATACAGTTCCAGAGGTTTTAGCACCAGATACTGTTATTGAGCCAGAAAATGTAGTTATTGAACCTGAAGATACTATTTCAACAAAAGAGTTGCCAGTTAATTTGTATGCTCCAAACAACATTGTGTTTTGTATAGATGTATCTGTTTCTATGAAACAACAAGGGCGATTAGATTTATTAAAAGCGTCAATGATAGAGTTGCTAAATGGCTTACGTCCGATTGATAGGCTGGCAATAGTAACCTATGCTTCATCAACAGATGTTGTTTTAAGGTCGAGTTTTGTAACTAATAAAGCAGAAATAACGGAATTAATACAAGAGTTAAAAGCTGGAGGTTATACTGCAGGAGCTAAAGGAATAAAAAAGGCTTATCAGCAAGCTCGTAGCAATTTTATTGAAGGAGGTAACAACCAAGTAATAATTGCTACAGATGGAGCTTTTAATTTAAACTCAAGTAGCAGTTCAATTTTAGAAGATGTCTCAGAAAATCTTAATAGAGGAGTATCTATTTCAGTAGTTGGAGTTAAAAACGAAAGAAAAACGGTAAAATCTATGAAAGCCATTGCTCAAAAAGGCGGTGGAAACTATATTCATATAGAATCTTACGCCCAAGCTAAGCCACTTCTAATAAATGAAATTAAATTGAACTCACGAAAAAAATAATCTTGGAAAAGAAAAAGATTGCCATACTTGGTTCTACGGGTTCTATTGGAACACAAGCATTAGAAGTTATTGAAGAACATGCTGATAAGTTTGAGGTGGAAGTGCTTACTGCTAACTCCAATGCAGATTTATTAATTGCGCAGGCTTTAAAATTTAAACCTAATACAGTTGTAATTGTTGATGTAACAAAATTTGAAAAAGTTTCTGAAGCATTATGGGAGCATGACATTAAAACCTTCACTGGGGTTGATGCACTAGCTCAAGTAGCTGCAATGCAAGAAACAGATGTTGTATTAACTGCTTTAGTTGGTTATGCAGGTTTGCTACCAACCATAAAAGCCATTGAAGGTAAAAAAACAATAGCTTTAGCTAATAAAGAAACACTAGTTGTTGCAGGAGAGTTAATTACCAAATTAGCTGCAAAAAATGGAGTTCATATCTACCCAGTAGATTCTGAACATTCAGCAATTTTTCAATGTTTGGTAGGAGAGTTCCAAAATAAGATTGAGAAAATATATCTTACTGCTTCAGGAGGACCTTTTAGAGGGAAAAAGAAAGAAGAACTTTTAGAGATTACTAAAGAACAAGCTTTAAAGCATCCTAATTGGGATATGGGAGCAAAAATCACGATTGATTCTGCAACCTTAATGAATAAAGGCTTGGAAGTTATTGAAGCAAAATGGTTATTTAACTTGCAGCCTGAGCAAATTGATGTAATTGTTCATCCACAATCAATCGTGCACTCTTTAGTTCAGTTTGAAGATGGGAGTATGAAAGCCCAAATGGGCTTACCAGACATGAAACACCCGATTCAGTATGCTCTTTCATTTCCATATAGATTAACATCTAGTTCCCCTCGTTTTAACTTTATGGATTATTCAGAATTAACTTTTGAGCAACCAGATAAGGAAACTTTTTTGAATTTATCTTTGGCTTATGAAGCTTTAGAAAAAGGAGGAAACTTAGCTTGTATTTTAAATGCGGCAAATGAAGTGGCGGTTGAAGCATTTTTAAACGATAAAATAAAATTTTTAGAAATAGCTGAGGTTAACCAAAGATGTATGGAGCAAATAGGCTTTATTAAAACACCAACTTACGAGGATTATGTTGCTACAGATTCAGAAACCAGAGTGTTTGCTAACAGCCTTATTCAAAAATAATTAACTTCGCTCCCCAATTAAATCAATAATATGGATTATATCATTCAAGGCGGTCAGCTATTACTAAGCATTTCAATTCTTGTTGTTTTGCATGAAGGAGGGCATTTTTTTGCTGCAAAACTCTTTAAAACTAAAGTAGAGAGTTTTTATTTATTCTTTAACCCATGGTTTTCTGTTTGGAAGAAAAAAATTGGTGAAACAGAGTATGGTATTGGTTGGTTACCACTTGGAGGGTATGTAAAAATTGCGGGGATGATTGATGAGAGTATGGATAAGGAGCAAATGAAAAAGCCTGCAGAACCATGGGAATTTAGATCTAAACCAACATGGCAACGATTAATAATTATGTTAGGAGGGATTATCGTTAATGTAATAGTTGGATTTTTAATTTACAGTTTTGTACTAATGGCTTATGGAGATAAATATTTAGCTCCTTCAGAATTAAAAGATGGAATTTGGTGTACAAATGAAGCTGTTACAAATGAGATTGGGCTACAAACAGGAGATAAAATTATTACAATTAATGGAATAGCTCCTGCTACCTTTACAGCAATGCAAGAGGAGATTTTTTATGCTCAAACACTTACAGTTGAGAGAGATGGAAAAGAATTGAAATTAGATATTCCAGAAAACTTAATAGAAACTTTAATTGATAACAGAACAGGCCCAATGTTTATGCCTCGTATTCCTTTTGTTATTGGCGGAATAAGAGAGGGTTATGTTGCTGAAAATGCTGGGTTTGAAGAGCAAGATAAAATTGTAGGAATAAACAATGTAGAGATTAAATATTATGATCAATTTAAGTCAGTTGCTACTCAATTTTCTACCCAACAAGTTGAGGTAAACATTATGAGAGATGGAAAAGCAATGAATATTTCCTTAACAATTCCTGATTCAAACATTGTTGGGATAGCACCATTTGGGTATTCTATTTCAGATTTAGATAAAGCTGGATTATATAATCTAGAAACTCAAGAATATTCATTTGGAGAAGCTTTCCCTGCTGGATATAATAAAGCAGAAGAAAAGATAGTAAACTATTACAAACAGTTTAAAATGATGCTTAATCCAAGCACTGGTGCCTACAAAGGAATGGGAGGTTTTGTTTCCATAAGTAGGATGTTTGGTACTGAATGGAATTGGCAAAATTTCTGGGAAAAAACAGGGTGGATTTCTTTAGTATTAGCATTTATGAATTTATTACCAATACCTGCATTAGATGGAGGGCATGTAATGTTCTTATTATATGAAATGATTACTAGAAGGAAACCAAATGAAAAAGCAATGGAATATGCTCAAATGGCTGGGATGATATTATTGTTAGCTTTTATGGTTTATGCCAATACCGACTTCCTCAGACTTTAATTAGTTACAATTAATGAATATTGAAGAATACAGAGATTATTGTATCACAAAAAAAGGAGTGACAGAAGCATTTCCTTTTGATGAAACTACATTAGTTTTTAAGGTTATGGGAAAAATGTTTGCACTAACAGGTGTTGATAGCTTCGATTATATTAACTTAAAATGTGACCCTGAAAATGCAGTTGAATTAAGGGAGCAATACAACGCTGTAAAGCCAGGTTTCCATATGAGTAAAAAACATTGGAATTCTGTTTACCTTAACTATGATGTTTCAAATAGAATGATTTATGATTTAATAGATGATTCCTATCAATTAGTTGTAAACTCACTAACCAAGAAATTACAAGCAGAATTAAATAACTTATAATACCTTTGTTCTATGAAGAAGGTGTTAGGATATTTTTTACAAGGGTTACTTTATACTTTACCAATATCTGCTACAATTTATGTAGTTTATCAAGCTATAGTTTTAATTGATGGTATTTTACCAATTAGAATACCTGGGCTGGGAATTTTAATATTATTAGTTAGTATCACCCTGATAGGGTTTTTAGGGGGAGCTTTAATTTCTAGTAGAATTTTAAAGTTAGAAAAAATATTAGATAGAGTTCCATTAATTAAAATCATTTATACTTCTGTAAAAGATTTACTTTCAGCATTTGTAGGTAAGAAGAAACGGTTTACAGAACCTGTTTTGGTTAAAATGGAAGGAAATGTAGAGCGATTAGGCTTTATAACCCAAAAAGACTTAACAGATTTGGGAATTTCTGCTGATAAAATAGGGGTTTACATCCCTTTTTCCTATGCTGTTACAGGTAATTTAATAATTGTTCCTAAAGAATGTGTTACCCCAGTTAATGGGAACTCTGCAGATATTATGAAGTTTATAATTTCAGGAGGAGTTACTGAGATTGATGAGTTGGAGAATAAAGAAAAAAAAGCTTAATTATTCGTTAGCAAAAATTACAGCTAAAGCCATTCCTTTATCTGCATTAGCATAGTCTATTTCTAATGTTAAAGAGTTTTTATTATTGCTATAACGGAATAAATTTGTGCTTTCTTCTAATTTATATTGGGATGAATCAATCTCTGATTTAAAACCATCTAAGACATTCAAAACATTTTCTTTTGTAGCAAAGTATCCATCAAAGCCTATCTCAAAACATCCTTTTTCATCAAACAAATAAGTTACAACATATCGATCTCCTTTCCCAACCTCAAACTCGTATTTTAATCTATCTAGACCTTCATTTATAAGTTTACCATTTTCTTCTTTTCTAACCTCTTCAATAGACTTGTTAATGTCATTAACTCTTTTTGTAAAGGGTTTTTCAGATGAAATTTGTTTGTAATAACTTTTGGTAGTACTATCACAACTCATAATTAAAAGGAGAATGGAAATATAAATGAGTTTTTTCATAGGAATATAATTCTACCCAAAAATAAGGTTTAGAATTAGAATAATTTTATTAATCTAAATGTAATTTATGTTGCTTTTTGACATACATTTGGCGCCTTATGTTATCAAAGTATAAATATCATATTTGGCTCCATATTACCGTGCTAATATTTGGGTTAACAGGTATATTAGGCAAACTAATTACTATCGATTCATATTTGTTGGTATGGTATAGAACTATGATTGCTGTAATAGTTCTTTTTGTATACTTTCTTTTAACTAAGTTTTCACTAAAAATTTCTAAAAAAGAACTATTAAAAACACTAGGGGTGGGTGTAATAATTGCTATTCATTGGGTTACCTTTTTTGAAGCAATAAAACAATCCAATGTCTCGGTAGCTTTGGTTTGTTTTTCGAGCAGTACATTATTTACTTCTTTAATAGAACCACTTTATTTTAAGCGAAAAATTAAGGTGTACGAATTAATTTTTGGTGTAGTTATTATCTTGGGGCTATACTTTATTTTCAGTTTTGAATTTAAATACTTAATCGGTATGACATTAAGTATAGTCTCAGCGGCTTTAGCTTCTTGGTTTACAGTATTAAACGGAATTCTTATTAAAGAAACTAAAGCTAAAACAATTTCTTTTTATGAGTTATTAGGAGCTTTTGTAGTAGTAGGTATTTACTTATTGTTTTCTATTGAGGGAGACTTCTCTCAGCTTGAACTCTCAATGTCTGATTTTAAATGGCTGTTAATTTTAGGAACGGTTTGCACTGCCTTTGCTTTTATTGTTAGTGTTGAGGTTATGAAAAAAATATCACCTTATACGGTCACTATGTCTGTGAATCTGGAGCCTATTTACTCTATTGTTTTAGCCATTTTAATTTGGCCAGAAAGCGAAACGATGTCTTATGGATTTTATTTGGGGTCAACCATAGTTATAGCCACTATATTTTTAAATGCTCTATTTAAAAATAAAGCTGTTAAATAATAAAGTGTTTGATAAAGTCAAATACTTTAATTATTTGAACTGTAAAGCTGTTTAATAATTACTTTTTGAAGTTCTCTTTTAATAATTAAATCGGTAATTACTTCATCGGTATCAGCATTAGGGGTTTCCTTTAATTTTCGGTTTAAAAATTCTTCATCAATATCAATGCGATATAACATACCCATCAATTTGATATAATCATCATTAAGCATCTCATCAATTAATGGCAATATCTCTTGATAAAGTTCTTGATAAGCAGACAATTCAGGCTTGTTAGAAAACTTAATTTCAAGACTAAACCAATTAAAATCTTTTTGAATTTGTTCTACTACTTTTTCTAGCAAATCTTGTCGATTATAATATTCTTGTAACTCGGTTAGTTTAGGAATAGACAAACTCATTATTTACTGAATTTGGTTTTTAAATGTTTTACGGGGTGGTTATTTAGGATGTGATGCTCAAAAATTTCATCTACCTCTTTTGGAGTAATTTTGCCATAAACAATTCCTTCGGGGTAAACTGTAACAATAGGTCCTTCTTCACACCAATCAAAGCAACTTGCTCGTTGTGCTCGAACTTTCATTTTAAGTTTATGTTGAATAATTAACTCCTTAAACCGAGCAACAATTGCTTTACCATTTTCTTCGCCACAACAAGTTCTTGGAGCCCCTTCTATTCGTTGGTTAATGCAAACAAATATATTTTTTTCGTAAAGCCTCATTGATTAGTTTTCTCTATTCATTAAGCTTTTTGCAAAATTTTCAAAAACTTGTTTTTTTTCTTTAGGGGCATCAATACTGTCTAAATGAGAGATTGCACTATTATAGAAGAGATTCATTTCATCTTCAGCTAGCTTTCGAATGTTTAATTGATTAAAAAGATCTTTTACCTTTTCTACTTTAGCGTCATTTTTAAGTGCGGTTGAGCTTAAACTAAATTCTAATTCTTTTTTTAAATCCCCTTTTGCCAACTCTTGTGCTTTAAGTAATAAGTATGTTTTTTTATTAGCAATAATATCTCCACCAACTTGTTTCCCAAATTTTTCAGGATCTCCATATAAATCTAGAATGTCATCCATTAATTGAAAAGCAACACCTAAGTTTCTCCCAAATTCATAAATATGATTAGCATTTTCTAAAGACGTATCACCTATAATTGCTCCAATTTTAAGACTAGCAGCTAATAAAACAGCTGTTTTTAGCTCAATCATTTTTAAATAATCATCAATTGACACATTTTGAAGTGTCTCAAAATTCATATCATATTGTTGACCCTCACAAACTTCTACAGCTGTAGTATTAAATAAGGGTAATATTTCAGTTAATTTATTGGGATCACTTTTAGCTAACAGTTGAATTGAATGAACAAACATTACATCTCCAGATAGAATTGCGATGTTGCTCCCCCATTTTTTATAAACGGTATCATAACCCCTTCTTAAAGGAGCATCATCCATTATATCGTCATGGAGCAAGGTGAAGTTATGAAAAACCTCAATTGCTAAAGCGGCATTTATAGCATCACTATCTTTTCCACCAAAGAGATTATTGGATAGCATTAATAATGCAGGGCGAATACGTTTTCCTCCTAATTCTAAAGAATATTTAATAGGAAGATAAAGTTCTTTTGGTTCTTTTTGAGTAAGTATTTTTTTTAATTCTTCCTCAATAATTGATATATAGTAAACTATTTTTTCCATTAAGCCAATATGTAAGAGGTATCTTTTAATACTTCAGCTAAGCCTTCTTCTAATGATAAAATAGGGCTTTTAAGCAACTCTTTCATTTTTGTTATGTCAGGTTTTCTTCTAGTCATATCACCTTCCTCTAAAGGAGCTAAGTGGATAATTTTTGAAGAGGAATTAGTTAGATCTATGATAGTTTTTGCTAAATCAAGAACACTTGTCTCAAAATCATTTCCAATATTTATTGTTTGATTTTTGAATTTATCAGAAAAAGCTGCATTAATACATGCTTCTACATTGTTTTGTACAAAACAAAAAGTTCTAGTTTGTGATCCATCTCCATAAACTGTGATGTCTTCATTATTTAGAGCTAAATTGATAAATTTAGAAATAACAAAATCTTTACTTTGTTTAGGCCCATAAGTATTGAAAAACCTAAAAATGGTAAAATCTAAACCAAACTCTTGATGGTAAGATTTTAAAAATGCTTCACCAATGTTTTTTACGATAGCATAAGGTAAACGAGAGTTTAAGGGAGTTGTTTCTTCGTTTTGAGGGTATTCTACAGGTTCACCATAAACTTCTGATGATGAAGCGTACATCACTCTTTTTACTCCGGTGTTTTTTGAAAGGTTTAAAATGTTTTTTATCCCAGTAATATCTTCTAAAACAGCAACAGGGTTTTGTAGGGTTCTTTGAACTCCGACTAACGCTGCGTAATGAAAAACATAATCAAAAGCGTAGGTATGAAACACGCTAGTTATTTCTGGCTTAGTATTTACATCACATTGGATAAACTTTAAGTTATTATGTTTAGCAAAAGGTAGTTTAGTTTTAGATCCTGTTTGTAAGTTGTCCACTACAACCACAAAATTGTTTGGGTCAGCAATTAGACCTTCCACTAACCCACTACCAACAAATCCTGCCCCACCAGTAACTAATATATTTGTGCTATTATTCATTTATAATTTCCATTAAGTAATCGCCATAACCACTTTTGATTAATGGTTTAGCTAATGATTTTAATTCTTCTTTTGATATAAATCCTTTTCGGTAAGCTATCTCTTCTAAGCAACCTATTTTTAATCCCTGCCTCTCTTCAATAACCTGAACATATTGTCCGGCTTGCATTAATGATGCGTGTGTCCCTGTGTCTAACCAAGCGGTTCCTCTATCTAAAATTCCAACCTCTAATTGACCGCGTTCTAAATAAATCTTATTTATATCCGTAATTTCATATTCACCTCGAGGGCTAGGTGTAAGGTTTTTAGCAATTTCTATAACATCATTATTATAAAAGTATAAACCAGGAACAGCATAATTTGATTTTGGGTTTTTGGGTTTTTCTTCTATAGAAATTGCTTTTTGGGAATTATCAAATTCAACAACACCATATCTTTCAGGGTCGGAAACGTGGTAAGCAAATACTACACCACCTTCAGGGTTGGTTTTCTCAGTTAAAAGTTGTTCTAACCCGGTTCCATAAAAAATATTATCACCTAAGATAAGGGCAACTTTATCATCTTTAATAAACTCTTCGCCAATAACAAAAGCTTGTGCTAGACCATTAGGAATTTCTTGTATAGCATACTCAATCTTACAGCCAAATTGAGAGCCATCACCTAACAATGTTTTAAAGCTAGGGTTGTCGTGTGGTGTAGTAATGATTAAAATTTCATTTATTCCTGCACTCATTAAAACAGAGATGGGGTAATAAATCATAGGCTTGTCATAAATAGGCATTAACTGCTTACTTACTGCTAATGTTAATGGGTGTAAACGGGTTCCAGATCCTCCGGCTAAAACAATTCCTTTCATAATTTAAGTAATTTCAGGGTGTTCAATAGGTTTAACTTCTAATTCTTCAATATCTATATCTTCCTCTTCGTCTAAAATTTCAATAAGAGGCTCTCTTTTAAATGCTTTTGTAGTTAAAGCTTTATCCAAAGAGAGCAACAAAGAGGGGAGTAAAACTAAATCAGCTAGCATTGCAAAAAGTAATGTAATGGAAACTAAAATACCTAAAGCTACAGTTCCTCCAAAACTAGAAACAGTAAATACTCCAAACCCAAAAAACAATACTATTGAAGTATAAATCATACTAACACCAGTTTCTCTCAAAGCTAAATAAACAGACTCTTTAATGTTCCATTTTCTATGCTTTAATTCTTGCCTATATTTTGCTAAGAAATGAATGGTATCATCTACTGAAATTCCAAATGCGATACTAAAAATAAGTATGGTAGAAGGTTTGATAGGTATCCCAAAGAATCCCATTAGTCCTGCTGTGGTAATAAGAGGCAACAAGTTGGGTAATAATGAAACTAAAACCATTCTCACAGATGAAAATAGTACAGACATTAAAGAGGCTATTAATATTATTGCTAAAATTAGACTTGTTAAAAGGTTTTCTACTAAGTAGTTTGTTCCTTTTAAAAAGGTAACACTAGTTCCAGTTAAAGTTACTTTGTATTCTTGTGGAGGGAATATTTCATCTATTTTTGGTTGTAATTTAAGTATTAGCGCATCCATTTCCTTGGTCCCTACATCAGCAATTTGAAAACTTATCCTTGTTATTTTGCTATCATCATCAATAAAAGAAGAAAACTTGTTTTTACGCTTATCGTTTTGGACATATTTTTTTAATTTTTTTAATTCAGTTGCAGGAGGTAAAATATAAAACTTGCTTCTACCTTTTTTATAAGCTTGATAGCTAAACTTAATAGCCTCAACTATTGATAAAGGCTTAGAGAATTCTTTATGCTTTGCAAATTCTTTTTGTAGGGTTTGTATTTTATATAAAACCCTTCCATTTTCAGCAAACACACCATTTTTCTTTTTGGTGTCAATTACTACTTCAAATGGCATTACACCATTAAAGCTTTCCTCAAAAAACAGCAAATCTTCAACAATAGGATCATTTTTGGGGAGATCATCAATGATGTTACCTGTAGTTGTTATTAGAGAAATACCATAAATACTTAATGCTAAAATAATTATGGTAACAACATAAACTAATTTTCGTTTAAATTTCACAAGGTATTCTAGTGCATCAACAATTTTTACAACAAGCTTGTTTTCCAGGTGTTTTGTATGGCGACTTTTAGGAGGCTTTAAAAAACTAAAAACAATAGGTATAATAAGAATAGATAAAATGAAGACAATAAAAATATCTATTGCTGCTAAAACTCCAAACTCAATAAGTATTGAGCTTTTAGTAAATATAAAAGTAGCGAAACCAAGAGCAGTAGTAGTATTGGTTAGAAATATTGCATTACCAATTTTTTGAATTACTCTACTTAATGCTTTTATCTGATTTCCATGGTTTTTATATTCAGAATGATATTTATTTAATAAAAAGACACAATTAGGAATTCCGATAACCACAATTAACGGAGGAATTAAGCCTGTTAAAATAGTGATTTCATATCCAAAAAGAGATTGAATCCCGACTGACCAAACCACACCAACACAAACTACTAGCATAGCGTATAATGTAGCCTTAAATGATCTAAAAAAGAGATATAAAATAAGAGAGGTAATAAGGATAGAGAGCAATAAAAATAATTGAATCTCTTTTTTAACTTTGGTTGTAGAGTTTGCTCTAATGTACGGGAGACCTGATTTGTGGATGTCAATACCCGTTGCTTCTTCAAAATGAGCAACTTCCTCATCAATTTTTTTAAATAAGACATCTCTAAATTTAGAATCTAACACCATGGTATCTATGGTAATCGCTATTAGGGTAGATGCGGAAGAGTCTCGAAACAAGTATCCATTATAAAAGTTTTGGGCAAACAAAACCTCTTTAAGACTATCTAATTCATTTTGGGTTTTAGGTTTTTGTTTTATAATTTGGTCAAAATCAAAGCGCTTTTCAGCCTTATTTCTTTTTAAGGTGTATACATTAGCTACAGAAAGCGCCTCAATTACCCCATTAACTAATGTGTCTTTTTTGCCTTGAACAAAATTTACTTGTAGGTTTTTAATATTATGTGTTAGATCATACCAAGCATTAAAATTTTCAATTTCGAAAATTTTAGGGTCGTTTATTCCTACTACAATAATATTCCCATCCTTCCCAAAAATTTTTTTAAAATTTTGGTATTCAATATAAGTACTATCTGTTTCGGGGAGCATTTGAGCTAAATGATAGCTCATATGGACATATTGGGTTCTATAACCCATAAACAAAGTAATAAGGCCAATTATTATTAAAAATAAGAGCCTATTTCTTAATATTATACGGGAAAATTTAAACCACATATACCTTTGCCTACTTCAATTTAGAAAGGGCAAATATCGTTTATTAATCTCAATTAGGAAAAGATTAAAAGGCTTAGTATAAATTATTCAAACAGATTTATTGATTAATTTCTTTTGCAGAGACTTCCTCTAATTTTACATGAACTAGGTTTTGAATGTTCATTGCATTCGGTTGATAACCTTTTACCTTAGACTGAATTAAGTGATAATCTTCACGATACCAAAGTGGAATACCAGGAACCTCAGAAGCAATAATTTGATCTGCAGTAAGGCATAATTCATATCTTTTAGATTTGTCAAGAGTAACTAAAGCTTGCTCATAAAGTTTGTCAAATTCAGAGTTTTTGTATCGAGACTCATTAGGAAAGGATTTCAAATTATTAGCACTAGGCACATCTTTTCCATAATACAACGATAAAAAGCTAGTTGGATCAGGGTATTCAGCCAACCACCCTTTAAGTGAAAAATGGCATTCTGATTTGCTATTCATTAAATATTGTTCTGATAAAGTAACAGACGAGATTTCAACATTAACATTTAGGTTTGATGCCAATTGCTTTTGAATTTCAAATGCCACCCTAAGGTTTGTATTACCCTTACCACAAGTCAAAATAAGAGTTGGAAAATTTGTTCCATCTTTAAATCCAGCAGAAGCTAATTGTTCTTTTGCTTTAGCAACATCAAACTCTAGACCTACAACAGAAGAATAATCATATCCTTTAAGAGCTGAAGTTACTATACCATGATCGCCAGGACCAGCAGCCTCACCTTTCAATATTTTATCTACTATTCTAGACTTATCAATAGCCATTGCAATAGCCTTTCTAACTTTTATGTTGTCAAAAGGAGGTTTTGAGGTATTTAAACTTAGGTAGCTAGTTGAAGCTTGAGGAGACCTTACCAAAAGATATTTTACAGGGTTATGTTGAAAATCAGCAATTTGTTCCTCAACAATTTCTTTGATAGCGTTTGACGGGATTCCAGTAATAACATCTAACTCTCCTTTCATAAATAAATCCAATTGATCTTGTCCTGATTTAACATAGTTATAAGAAACAGAGTTTAAATATGGGAATTCTTTTCCTAAATGGTAATTTTTGTTTTTTTCAAGGGTTATAGATTTTTCATCAGCATTTTCTGGTTTATAAACAAAAGGGCCACATCCAACAACAACATTCTTTTGAATTGCTTCTTTAGCAACAATGCCTGTAGAAATAGTTGCTAATAAGCTTGTAAAGTTTGAAGAAGGCTGTGTTAAAGTAAATGTTATTGTATAATCATCAACAATTGAAATTCCACTTATTTCTTTACCGTTTGTTTTAAATTCTTCTGAGCCAACTATTTTGTTTTTTAATAGGCTATAGGCATAATTTCCTTCTTCTGTAAAAATTCTTTTAAAAGTGTAAAGTACATCAGAGGCTTTAAGCTCCCTTCCTTTCCCATTTTCAAAACAAGCGTTATCCTGAAAAAACACTCCTTTCTTAAGATTAATGGAAACAGTTAAGTTGTCCTCAGAAACCTCCCAGCTTTCAGCTAATAAGGGCTCAACAGATAAGTCTTTTTCATTAAGACGTAATAATGGCTCGAAAATTTGACTCGCAACATGAAAAGAAGTAACATCAGTAACAGAAATCGGGTCTAGATCTATTGCAGTATTCATTTTAGATATAGCAAATTTCAAACACTCATTATTGTTATTATCATTATTAATGACATCATTATTATCAGATGAATTATTGCTTTGATCTCCACCACAAGCAATTAATAGAAGTGTGCAAACTGATAAACTTAATATTAATCTTTTCATAATTATACTTTCATTAAAAGCCAAATATACTAATAAGCCGTTTTTAATTGTGATTACATCAAAAAAAATCAACAATATTTATATAACCCTCAGTATTATATTTAAATATTTCGTCTTTACGGTAATAACCGTTTTAAGTTACTTATATTTGTTCCCTTTATTTTCTGCTAAATTTAAGTATGACAAAATCACATAATTTTCATATTCCTGTAATGGGAGTTAGCTTTACAGTTGACACACCTGTTAAGATTGCTCATCTTGGAGTTTCGTCTGTTATGTCTATTGGAGATGATTTGTTAGCTGAGCGTTTGAGAAAATATTATTCAGAACAATTAGGGATAGAATATATTGAGATTGGAAGAAAAGCAGAGGATTGTAGAGCAAAAAGAATTACCGCTTATTTAGATTTGGTTTACGATATGGTCCAATCTAAATTTCAAGGAATAAAAGAATTACCTATTGAAGAAGGGAATGATTTATCTAAATATTTTAATTTACTTCCAGACGCATCTGATTTAAAACAACAGTTTAATAAGCTTAAACCAGGTGACTTCTTACCTCAGGACCTTAAAAATGATATGATCCCTGGAGAGCTTGAGGTAAATATAATGACTAAGTTAGATAGGCAGCATTATGACAAAGAAGGAAACGAGCTTCCTCATATCCATAATGATGCTCATTCTGGATTAAGAGGTTATGCAAATAGTAAGCTTAATTCAGGTTTAGTATTATCAGCAGGTCTAAACCCTAGACTTTATAGTTATATTTCTCATTTCGACAATTTTTTCCCTGATGAAAATGGGTTTTTAGATAAACAAATTATATTAAAAGTAAGCGATTACCGATCAGCTTTAGTGCAAGGTAAATTTTTAGCAAAGAAAGGTATTTGGGTAAGTGAGTATAGAATTGAGTCGGGGTTGAATTGTGGGGGGCATGCATTTGCTACAGATGGAATTTTAGCCGGACCTATTCTAGAAGATTTTAAAAATAATAGGCAAGAATTAATTGATAATGTTCATGAAGTGTTGGGCGGAGCTCTTGAAGGGCTTGATAAGCCAGTACCATCTGAACCTTTGCCACTAAAGGTTACTTATCAAGGAGGTGTTGGAACTAGTGAGGAGCACCAATTTTTAGTTAATCATTACAACGTTGATTCTGTAGGTTGGGCAACACCATTTTTGTTGGTTCCTGAAGCTGTAAATGTAGATGAGGAAACACAACAATTACTTCAAAATGCTGAAGAAAAAGATTTATACTTAAGTGCAACTTCACCAATAGGAGTTCCTTTCAACACTTTAAGAGGTAATAGTAAAGATGTATTAAAAGAAAAAGCTACCCAAGAAGGGAAGCCTGGGAGTACATGTCCAAGACAATATTTAAAGCTTTTTAACACTGAGTTTACAGAACAGCCTATATGTTTATCGTCTAAACAGTATCAAAAATTAAAGATTGAAGAATTAGACAAAAAGAATTTGCCTGATTTGGAATATCAAAAAGCTTATAATAAGATTACTGAGAAAACTTGTCTTTGTACAGGGTTGGTAATTACAGCATATAAAGCTTATGATATTGTTACAAGACCTGATGGTAAGGGTGTGGCAGTCTGTCCAGGTCCTAATATGGCTTATTTTTCTAAAGTATCTACTTTGCAACAAATGGTTGACCATATTTATGGTAGAACTAATTTGTTAAATGATATATATAGACCACATGTTTTTGTAAAAGAATTAGGGATGTATATTGATTATTTTCAGAAAGAATTAGGTGAAATTTCTGAAGAAATAAACGGGAAAGCTCTAAAACGTTTAAACAACTTTAAATCTAATCTTTTAGGAGGGATTGAGTATTATCAAGAATTGTTTAACGAAGCTATAGTTAATTCAGAAAATGCTTTAAATGAAATTAAAGCATACCACAAAGAGGTATTAAACATTCAATTGCCAGAATTAAAAAAGGCGTAATCCATTTTATATTTTAACCAATAAGTACTTTAAGAATTTAGTGCTATTTTTTTAGCAAGGAAACGTTTTTTCTTTAAAATGTTTCCATAGTGTAAAAAGTTTCTTACGTTTGCATTCCAAATAAATAAATAATGGACAAACAAACACAAACAATCTCTGAAATAACTATGCTTTTCATGAAGTATGGCATTAAGAGTTTAACCATGGAGGATATTGCTCGTCACATGGGTATTTCCAAAAAAACCCTATATCAATATGTTTCTGATAAAAATGATTTAGTTAAAAAAGGTGTCGGATTATTAATAGAGCATGAAAAAGTAATGCTTTGCTCAGCTATGGAGGATAGCGATACTGCAATTGATGAATTAATAGGTGTGACTAAGTGCGTTAGTTCAGAAATAGGAGAAATGCATCCTTCTGTAATTTTTGATTTACAAAAATATCATCCAGAAGCATGGAAATTAATGGAAGAGCATAAAAAACAATTTATCTATAACATGATGTTAGAGAATTTAAAGCGAGGAATCAGCGAAGGATATTATAGAGAAAATATTAATCCCTTAATAATTGCCAATATATACATAGGGATGGTTGACAACATGTTAAGTCCTGAAAACCCAATTAATAAACATTCTAGTCTAGATAAAATGCATACTGAAATAATTAGGTATCATATTAAAGGGATTGCTAACGATAAGGGTATAGAATACCTTAAAGAGGCATTAAAAAATAATGAAAACGAAAAATTTGAATTAGATTAAAACCAAGAAAATGATAAAAACAATTACTACTATTTGTTTATTAGGTGCTTTTACTTTTTCTAACGCACAAGACACAACTAGCTTTTCGCTAAAACAAGCGCAAGATTATGCTATTGAAAATAATTATAAAAATCAAAAAGCGATGTTAGATGTTGATATCGCAAAAAAGAAGGTTTGGGAAACTACTGCAGCAGGGTTGCCACAAGTTAGTGCAAACGCAAAACTTCAAAAGTTTTTGGATATTCCTGTAAATTTAGCTCCCGCAAATGCTTTTAATCCAGCTGCTCCAGAAGGGGAATTAGCGGAATTACAGTTTGGGTTAGACTATAGTAATTCAGTTGGAGTTTCTGCCTCTCAACTTGTTTTTGACGGTTCTTATATTGTTGGCTTACAAGCTGTTAAAACCTACAAAAATCTATCAATATCAAATCAAGTAAAAACTGAAATTGAGTTAAATGAAGAAGTTAAACAAGCTTACTTCACAGTTTTAGTAGCTGAAGAAAATACAACTGTTTTAAAAAAATCTAAAGAGGCAGTTGATGAAATTCTTAAAGAAACAAATGCTCTTTATAAGGAAGGGATGATTGATGAGCAAAGTGTTGATCAACTTACACTTACGGTTAATGAACTATCTACAGCAGTTGGTATTGCAGAAGGCCAAATAGATTTTGCTAGAAAGTTGTTGAAGCTTCAGATGGGGATGGATATAGCAAATAAGATTACGTTGACACAAGGGTTAGATGTTTTTGTTGAAGAAATTCAGGGAGCGCCAGAAGAACAAGCATTTAATGTGGAAAATCATGTAGATTATAATTTAGTGGAAACAAATATGCGCTTACAAAAGCTAAATTTAAGAAAAGAAAAGTATTCGTTTTTACCATCAATTAACTTGTTTTTAAGCCACGAACAACAAAACATGAACAATAAGTTTGATGCTTTTAGTGGTGGAAAATGGTATCCAATGACTGTTATTGGAGCTCAATTAACACTACCAATCTTAACGAGTGGTTCTCGATTATCTAAAATGAGCCAAGCAAAAATTGAATATGAAAAATCTGAAATATCTGCGAAAGAAGTTGAACAAGGATTGATGTACCAAACTCAAATTGCTCAATCGAATTACGAAACTAATTATGAAACATATCTGAATCAAAAAGAGAACATGGCATTAGCAAAAAAGATTTATGACAAAACCGTTTTACGATATAAAGAAGGAGTTTCTTCAAGTTTAGATTTATCTCAAACTCAAAACCAGTACTTAACAGCAGAAGGAAATTATATAAAAGCGTTATTAGAGTTGTTAAAATCAAAATCAGAATTACAAAAATCTTACGGGGTTAAATAGAAATAGACAATTAAGAAATAAAAGATAAAAAAAATGAAAAAAGTAATATCAATCCTTACACTCTCAATAGTTCTTTTCGCATGTGGCGGAGGTGATGAAAAATCTGTTGAAGAAATTATTGCTGGAAATAATTTAGATGAAATTAGAGCAAAAAAAGAAGCAATTTCTGCTTTACACACAACTTACGAAGAGCAATTAGAATTATTAAATGCTAAAATAGCTGCATTAGACACTAATAAAAAAATTGCTTTAATATCTTCTTTTACTGCTAAAGAAGAAATATTTAATCATTATATAGAATTGCAAGGCAATGTGAGCACCAATAATTTGGTGGTTATAATGCCAGAAGCCCCAGGTGTTTTAAAAACAGTTTTTGTTAAAGAAGGACAGAGTGTTACTAAAGGACAGCAATTAGCTAAGATTGATGATGGAGGTTTATCTCCTCAATTAGCTCAAATGAAAATTCAAGCAGATTTAGCGAAAACAACTTTTGAAAGACAAGAACGTTTGTGGAAACAAAAAGTGGGAAGTGAAATGCAGTATTTACAAGCCAAAACGAATTACGAAGCTCAAGAAAAAGCAGTAAAACAAATTGAAGAGCAAATAGCTAAAACTGTGGTATTAGCACCATTTTCTGGGGTTATTGATGAAGTAATAACAAAACAAGGAAACATGGTTAGCCCAGGAATGAATCAGTTGTTTAGAATTGTTAACTTAAACGAAATGTATATAGAAACGAATGTGCCAGAAAGACACATTACTTCAGTTACAATGGGAAAATCTGTTGAGGTAGAGTTGCCCGTTTTAACAGAAAAATTACAAACAAAAGTAACTCAAGTAGGAAGTTTTATTAATCCTGCAAACCGAACATTTAAAGTAGAAATCCCTGTATCAAATGAGAGTAAAAAGATAAAGCCAAACTTAACCGCTAAAATTAGAATTAACGATTATACCAATGAGAAAGCTTTATTAATTCCTCAAAGTATTATTTCAGAAAATGCAAATGGAGAAGAGTACTTATATGTTATAGAGAACAAATCAAATAACGTTGGGACAGCAAAGAAAAGGATAATAGAGACAGGTCAAACGGAAGGAGATTATATAGAGGTATTGAATGGGATTGACAATGGAGCAGAAGTAATATTAGAAGGAGCTAGAAGCATAAAAGACGGACAAGAAGTAAGAGTTATCACTCAATAATATAGGAGACATGTCAGAAGAACAAAAGAACGTAGAAAAGGAATTTGGGTTATCGTCTTGGGCGATAAACAACAAGACTACTATTTATGTAGGAATGATAATCTTACTTTTTATGGGGGTTACAGCATATTTTAGTATGCCTAGAGAAGCTTTTCCTGAGATAAAAGAAACCAAAATTTATGTAAGTTCAATATACCCTGGGAACACCGCTGAAGATATTGAAAAACTGATTACTGAGCCATTAGAAGATAAATTGAAAATGATTAGTAATGTGGTGAAGATTGAATCTACATCACAAGAAGATTATTCAATGATTATGGTTGAGTTTGATGAAAACATAACCGTAGATGCAGCAAAGCAAAAAGTAAAAGATGAGATAGATACAGAAACATCTACTGAAGATTGGCCAACTTTTAATGGTGCTAAAGTTGAACCTGGGGTAATGGATATCAGTATGTCTGAGCAAATTCCAATTATTAACATTAATTTATCAGGTGATTACCCTGTAGAAAAATTAAAAGAGTATGGAGAATATTTAGAAGACGAAATAGAAGATTTACCTGAAATTAAAGAGGTTGATATTAGAGGGGTTCAAGGTAAAGAGGTTGAGATTGCTGTTGACATCTATAAAATGATGGCCTCTAAGGTAAGCTTTACAGATATTAGTAATGCCATTAATGGTGGTAATGTAAATATTTCAGCAGGAAACCTAGTAGCAAGTGGGCAAAGAAGAACCATAAGTATTTTGGGAGAAATTGAAGATCCAGCAGAGTTGGAGAATTTTGTTGTTAAAGCAGAAAATGGTAACCCAATTTATTTAAAAGACATTGCATCAGTTACTTTTCAAGAAAAAGAAATAACAAGTTATGCTCGTGAGTTTGGGAATATGGCTGTGATGCTGGATGTAAAAAAACGAGCTGGTAAAAACATGGTAGCTGCAGTTGAAAAAATTGAATTGATTTTAGACAACGCCAAAGCAGATGTTTTTCCTATAGATTTAAAAGTGACTACTGCAAATGACCAATCATCCAAAACGATTGGGCAAGTAGATGATTTGGTAAACAATATTATTTTTGGAATTATTCTAGTAGTAGGCGTTTTAATGTTCTTCTTAGGATTTAAGAATGCATTATTTGTAGGATTTGCTATCCCAATGTCGATGCTAATGTCTTTAACAATATTAGAGATGTTAGGGTATACTATGAATACCATGATTCTTTTTGGGTTAATTATGGGACTTGGAATGTTGGTAGATAATGGAATTGTGGTAGTAGAAAATGTCTATCGTTTAATGGATGAAGAAGGAATGAGTAGAGTAAAAGCGGCTCGGCAAGGTATTGCTGAAATTGCTTTTCCAATTATTGTTTCTACCGCAACTACGGTGGCAGCATTTATACCTTTAGGAATGTGGCCGGGGGTTATGGGAGAATTTATGATTTATTTCCCTATCACACTCTCCGTAGTTCTAGGTTCTTCCTTAGTTGTGGCAATTTTCTTTAACTCAGTCTTGGTATCGCAATTTATGAC
>JARGOE010000002.1:0-7939 GCA_029210015.1 Vicingaceae bacterium | reverse complement strand
CTTCCTTAGTTGTGGCAATTTTCTTTAACTCAGTCTTGGTATCGCAATTTATGACAACAGAAGATAAGGATATGCCACTAAAACGTATCGTATGGATTACTTCGATTGTTGGAGGAATAGGATTATTAATCTTAATATCAGGAAGTTCTTACAGGTCTTTAGGGAGTATAATGGTGGTTACTGCAGTTATGCTTTGGATTTATCGATTAGGCTTAAGAAGAATGGTTAATTATTTCCAAGAAAAAATATTAACTCGTTGGGAACGATTGTATGAAAAAACATTGCGTGTTGCCTTAAAAGGGAAAAGGCCTTATGTTATAGCTATAGCAACTGTTATTTTGTTGTTTGTTACATTTGCTGGGTTTGGAGGATCTGTTGCTAGTCAACGAACTAAAATTGAGTTTTTCCCTGATAATACACCTAACCAAATTATTGTTTATATAGAATATCCTCAAGGAACAGATATTGCTAAAACAAACGAAATAACTAAAGATATAGAGAAGCGTGTTTATTCTATTTTGAATGCTACAGAGTATATGGAGGGGGATAGAAATTTTCTAGTAGAAAGTGCAGTTTCTCAAGTTGGAGCTGGTGCAGGTAACCCACAAACAGATGGAGCTTCTGCAGCTGAAATGCCTCACAAAGGGAAGGTAACAGTTTCTATGAGAGAGTATAAATATAGAAATGGTGCAGATAGTAAAGTACTTCAAAAAGAGGTTCAAAAAGTGTTGCAAGATGTTTATCCAGGTTTAGCTATATCAGTAGAAAAAGATGCTGCAGGGCCACCACAAGGATATCCTATTAATATAGAGTTGGAAGGAGAAGATTATGCTGAGCTAATTTTCACAGCTGAAAAAATGAAGGATTTTATTAACTCTAGAAGTATTCAAGGTATAGATCAATTAAAAATTGATGTAAATAAATCAAAGCCTAGTCTTCAGGTAGAAATTGATAGAGAAAAAGCAGGAGAATTAGGAGTTACTGCTTCACAAGTAGGGCAACAGCTGCGTAATTCTATTTTTGGATCTAAAGCAGGAGTTTATAAAGAAGATGGGGATGATTATGACATATATATAAGGTTTAATGAAGCTAATAAATACAATAAAAATGCTTTATTCGATCAAAAAATTACATTCAGAGATCCTTCAAACGGACAAATAAAAGAGGTGCCAGTGTCGGCAGTTACTAAACAGAAAAACACTTCTGGATTTAGTGCAATTAAACATAAAAGACTAGAAAGAGTAGTTACAGTTTATTCTGCTTTAAGTCCAGGTTATACTGACGCTGGAGCTATTGTTGCTCAAATTCAAAAAGAAATGGAGGGTTTTTCTGGAAAGCCTAAAGGTGTAAAAATTGATTATACTGGTCAAATAGAGGAGCAAAATAAACAGATGGCATTTTTAATGGGTGCATTTTTTAGTGGCTTAGGGTTAATATTCTTGATTTTGATTTTTCAATTTAATTCGGTTTCTAAACCAGCAATTATTATGCTGGCCATTTTCTTGAGTTTAATTGGAGTTTTTGGCGGATTGATTATTACTGGTAAACCATTTGTTATTATGATGACAATGATGGGAATAATTTCGTTAGCAGGAATTGTGGTAAACAATGGAGTAGTATTGCTTGATTATACCCAACTTTTAATTGATAGAAAGAAAGCTCAGTTTGGGTTAACTAAAAAACAAATGGTAGACAAGGATACATTGTTTGAAGCTATAGTTTTAGCTGGGAAAGCACGTTTAAGGCCAGTATTATTAACCGCGATAACAACTATTTTAGGGTTGATACCACTTGCAACAGGTTTAAACATTAACTTCTTTACTTTGTTTAGTGAATTTGATGCAAATATATACATGGGTGGAGATAATGTGATTTTTTGGGGACCATTAGCATGGACTATCATTTATGGTTTGTTTATTGCTACCTTCTTAACCTTAATAGTTGTACCTGTTTTGTTTTTGATAGCTGAAAAATTAAAAATGAGATTGTACGCCAAAAGAGTTGCTGCATAACAAAATGAATAGTTTTTTCAAGTTAATAATAGTAAGTTTATTAGGATTGAGTGCTACGTTAAGTAGTGCTCAATCTTCGTTTAATCAAGGAGTGATATTTTTTGATAAACGTGCTGAAAAACACGAAGGGTTAAAGGTAGATTCAACCAATATTAATTTAGCAATAAGTCATTTTAAGGATGCCTTAAAAAGTAAAGAGAATAATGAAGAAGCAACAGATTATTTATTGCTTTGTTATTATTATAAGGCTGCATTTGTAGTAAGGACTAAAGATGAGCAGAAGAAAAACTATTTCATAGGTCAAACATTAGGAAAGGCAGCTATTAAAAAATACCCTAAGAATAAAGGAATTTTATTATGGTATATTGCTAATATGAGTAAGTATGGTGAAGCCAAAGGAATTGTATCATCAGCAAAAAATGGTCTGGCAGATAAAATTAAAAAACACACAGAAAAACTGATGGAATTAGACCCAAAGTTTTCTGATGGAGCACCATATAGAATTATGGGGGTTATTAATTATAAAGTACCCTATATTCCTTTATTTTTAACTTGGCCTTCAAAGAAAAAAGCAGAAGAGTATCTTAAAAAAGCTTTAATAATAAATTCTAAAAACATTTCTAACCTTTACTACTATGCTGAGTTTTTGGTAGAAGAAAAGCGAGAAACAGAAGCAAAAGTTCTGCTAAAAAAAATATTAAAGACTTCCCCTAGAAAAACAGCTTTAATTGAAGACATGTATGATCTCTCTATGTCTAAAAAACTACTATCAAGCATTAAATAATCCTTTCCTTTTTCATTGTTTTTAAAATATACGGCAAATGCCGTATTGAAAAAAAACACCCCTTAAAATACTTTTACATCGTCAACTAGTTTTAGTTCATCCAGAAGACATTAAAAGAAATTTTAATTATAGAGTTTCTCTTTCAAAAGGTTGTCTTTTGGTTTGGTTGACCAAATTTGAAAGAGGGCTCTGTAAAAACCAAACCTATTAAAAATGACAAAGTTAAAACTAATTGTAGGAGCATTAATCTTGGGCTCATTTCTAAGCCAAGATGTTGTTGCACAAAAATTAGCTCAAGAAAATGTAGTTGAGCTTACAGGTAAATCTAAACGTAAAGGGTACCTCGGAAATGTTGTTGTAGATGATGTAAAACAACAATTCGATATGGTGTTTGTAACAAAGGATGCTAAGAAAAAAGTAAAGTACGAAGTGTATCAATTTGATTACGACTTTAAACTAATTAACAACTTTGAAGACGAGCAAAGAAAACCAAAAGGCAAGCGAAGCAAGAACAAAACTTATAAAGGAGATTTCTGGCAAATTACTGGGGTAACCGCTAGTTCTAATTTGACAGGTAAACTAGTTCTTAAAAAAACTCAATATACGCACCAATGGAACTGGTGGAATGGTCGTTATGAAACAACCAAAAAATTACTGAGTAAAGAAAAACCAAAAGAGATGGCTTCTGATGGTGGGGATAAAAAAAGAAAACTTTACTATACTTCACACAGAGATTTATCTGACAAAGGAGAATTATTAGTTTGTGCCTTAATCAACACAGGAATTAAGACAATGTATTCTGCAGGTACCAGAGAGTATCAAATTATGCATATTGGTTCAGATTTGAATGTTATCAAAAAAACAAAAATGATGTTTGATCACCCACAGGCGTTAATGTATTCTGCAGTATTAGAAGACAGAGATGAATGGGTAATGGTTTTCGCTAACTACGGAGGAGCAGGATTCAAAAAGATTGCTTCACCAGATAGAACACAACTAACGTTTGTTCGAATTGACGGTGCAGGAAATGTAATTGAAAGATTTAATTTCAATACAAAATGTAACGAGTGGGCTATTTTCGATTTAGCTTACGTTGGAGAAGATGTTTATATTTACGGAGCTGGTAACATTAATAAACCAGAAAAAAACTACACAAAGCCACCTTTCTGCATTTCAGCGGATGCGTCTCCAGGGGTTGGAACACCAGAACAAAGATTAGCACAGTTAGAAAACATGAAATATGGTTACTTGCAAGTAGCTAAACTAAGTGGAGGAAAAGCAGAATTTGTTTCAGCAACGTCTATTGAAGACATCAATGCTAAAGGGACCAAGCCTGCTAGCCAGAAAAAACTTAGAGAGTTTGATGGTAAAAAATTCATCTTAAATGGATTTAACGTATCATCAACTGGAGATTTATTCATTAGCGGACAAGACTTTAAATATGATAATATGGGAGATGTAAAAGGAAGAGTCTACCAAGACTTAATGATGTTCCATTTTGACAATGCTGGTAACTTTAAAAAGTACTACGGAGTTTCGAACACAGCTAAAAAGAAAGGATTACTTGGTGGTGCAGGTGGCGCTAAATCGTACCCTTCAGAATTCGCAATTTTCGAGAACCCAGAAAACCCGAAAGAAGTATTTTGGAATGTATTCTTAGTACAAGATATTGATGTTGATTGCGAAACAGACGTTAGTAATAACTATATTGCAGGAACAACTACAACCACTAAAACTTGTGTTTATATGCCTCTTTACCAAGGTAAGATGGGTAAAATTGATGCAGCTGCAGAAACGGTTTCGGACTTCAGTACTTTTGGAGGAGAAGATTTCTACCTATACATTGATTTAGAAGATGATGGAAAAGGAAAAGATCTACCTTACTTTAGTATCAATGGTGGTAAACAAATTGTTTACTGTGCTAGAAAACGTAAAGGAGGATTGAAAGGAAGTGAAAGATGGGGTAATGAAATTTGGTTTGGAAAGTTTGATCCTTTGAATAACTAAGATCAAATATTTGTAATAAAATGCCCACCTAGCGTGGGCATTTTTTAATCAAAAAAACATGAAAAAGATAAAACTTTTAATAGCTCTAAGCTGTCTAACAGGAATTACACTTAAGGCTCAAAATATTGAAGCTATTAAGTTTAACGCAGACCCAGAAAATATGGGTGAAATGGTCAATTCAGAATATAGTGACTTATCTCCTCACATTACACCTGATGGTAAAACATTATTTATTTCTAGATACCCGTCTAATAACAATGATAAAAACAACATATGGGTTTCTTATTTAAAAGCTGATGGTACTTGGACTAAATCTGCCAACATTGGAACGCCATTAAATGTGCCTGGCTCTGCTACCTCTGTTCAGTCAATAACACCTGACGGCAACACGGTATTGCTTTCAAATATTTATCAATATTTCGATGGGTCAGTAGCTGGGGGAGGATGCTCAATAAGCTCACGTCAAAGAGGTGGATGGGCATTTCCAAGACATCAAGAAATTGATAAGTACGAGAATAGAGCTAAAACAGTTAACTACTGTCTGGCAAATAGCGGAAGATACTTAATAATGGCTGTAGAAAAGAAAAAAGGTCATGGACTGAAAGATCTTTGGGTATCATTTCCTGATGGAAGCAACAAGTGGGGACGACCAATAAATTTAGGAGAAGTAGTAAATACAGAAGGAGAAGAATTCGCACCATTTTTAGCTGCAGACGATAAAACATTATACTTTGCATCAGGTGGCCATGAAGGGTTTGGTGGAGTTGATATCTGGATGACTAAAAGGTTGGATGAGACATGGACCAACTGGAGCAAACCAATCAACATGGGAGACAAGATAAATACAAAAGGGTTCGATTCTTATTTTAGTATTGATGCAGGAGGTAAGTATGCTTATTTCGCGTCTGATAAAAGTGGATTTGGAAAGAGCGACATTTTTAGAATCAAATTGCCAGAGGAGGCTAAGCCTGATCCAGTAGTCCTTGTTTATGGAAAGGTGTTGGATAAGAAAACGGGTAAACCAATCAAAGCGGACATTCTTTATGAATACTTGCCTTCAGGTGTAAAAGCCGGACAAGCATCAACAAGTCCTGAAGATGGTGTTTACAAAATTGTTTTACCATTTGGCAAAAACTATGGTTTCATGGCAACATCAGATAAGTACTATGCCATTACTGAAAATTTAGATTTATCCAATTTGAAAGAATATCAAGAAATAGAAAAAAACCTTTATTTAGCTCCTATTGAAAAAGAGCAAGCAATTAGGTTAAACAATATCTTTTTTGAATTTGGAAAAGCTACATTAAAGGAAGAGTCATTCCCTGAGTTAAAACGGTTAATTAAATTATTGAATGATAACCCTTCAATAACAATTGAATTAAGTGGGCATACAGATAATGTTGGATCAGATGCTGATAATTTAACTTTATCACAAAATAGAGCTGATGCTGTAGTTGAGTATTTAACTCAAAATGGAATTAAAGCAAATCGTTTAACGGCTAAAGGTTATGGAGAAACAAAGCCAGTAGCAACAAATGATACAGAAGAAGGAAAACAGCTTAACAGAAGAGTATCATTTACAGTAAAGAATATGTAATAGTTTTTTTATTAATTTTTTAAGCCAACCCCAAATCAAATATTACTTGGTTTGGGGTTTTTAAGGCATATGCCCTATGTTTTTACATTTTAACCTGATGTAATTTTACACTATAACTTTAAAAGAAAAAAGATGAAAAAATTAATATTAAACACATTTTTAATAATAAGTATAGTGGCAGTTAGTACAACTTCTTGTTCAAAAGATGATGATGACCCAACACCTTCAACTCCAACAGTTAACAATACTCCAACACCAACAAATGATCCTTGTAATGGAGACCCAGGTTTTTGTATGGATTATGGAACGGTAAACAAAAGCGGACCAGCTAAATTGTTTGTGTATAATGGAAGTAGAACAAGAGTTTATTGGGAAAATGGTTCTGGATCAACTTTTGAGCAGGTTGAATTAGATATTGAAGGTTTAGTGCCAGGAACATATAATGTTGATGGGCTAGCAATACCAGGTTCTTCAGCAAATGTTCAGTATTATTCTACAGCAAATGGGGTAGTAAACCCAGCTTACGGAACAGTTACCGTTACAGCTTTAGATACTATTAATGGCGTAACAGGAACATTTACTGTTACTATGCAGGACAGCACAAAAATTACTAATGGAAAATTTACAGATATTGTAAAATAAACATTGGTTAATAAAACAAATCAAAACCTCTTCGCTTAGCGAAGAGGTTTTTTTATTTTTGTCAAAAATTAGATTTAATGAACGTACTTATTTTAGGGTCAGGAGGAAGAGAGCATGCTTTTGCATGGAAAATTGCTCAAAGTAGTAAGCTAAAAAATTTATTTATTGCACCAGGTAATGCTGGAACAGCTCAGGTTGGAACCAATGTAAATATTGGGGTTAACGATTTTGAAGCTATAAAAACTTTCGTTTTAGAAAACGGAGTTAATATGGTTGTTGTTGGGCCAGAAGATCCTTTAGTAAATGGAATTCATGATTTCTTTTTAGTGGATAATCAGCTTAAAAACATCCCTGTAATTGGGCCTAAAAAGGATGGAGCTGAGTTAGAAGGAAGTAAAGAGTTTTCTAAAAAGTTTATGCAAAAGCATGGTGTACCAACAGCTGCATACCAAAGTTTTACAAGTGCAAACTTAGAAGAAGGTTATACTTTTTTAGAAACATTGAAGCCACCATATGTGCTTAAAGCAGATGGGTTAGCTGCCGGTAAAGGAGTTTTGATTTTAGATGATTTGCAAGAGGCTAAATCAGAACTAAAAAATATGGTAGCAGATGGCAAGTTTGGAGCAGCAAGTTCAACAGTGGTTATAGAAGAATTTTTACACGGAATTGAACTTTCTGTTTTTGTTTTAACAGATGGAGAAAATTATAAAATTTTACCTTCAGCAAAAGATTATAAGAGAATAGGTGAAGGAGATAAAGGATTAAATACTGGAGGTATGGGGGCAATCTCTCCAGTGCCATTTGCAGATGATGATTTTATTAATAAAGTAGAAGAACAAGTAGTTAAACCAACCATTGCAGGATTAAAAACTGATGGAATAGATTATAAAGGGTTTA
>JARGOE010000094.1 GCA_029210015.1 Vicingaceae bacterium | reverse complement strand
AACCGTATCATCTGGTGTAACGGTTAAGTTTAATGGGTTACATAATAAGGTTATTACTACTTGTCCATCACCAGTTCTAACTCCTGAGGTCATAACTCCTGAAGGGTCATTTGCATGATAAGAAGATCCTCCTCCTCCTCCTGTTCCATTAGCGTTTTCTCCCGAAGCACCAGCACCGCCACCGTACCAGCCTCCGCCTCCGCCTCCGCCACTATGCGAATATACACGTCCGGAAGTTGCTCCTAAACCAAATGCAGATGGAACTGCAGTTGCATAAAATGGATTTGCGTTTTGAGCAAACCCTTGAATACCTCCTGCAGATTGTGACCCTCCTGTACAATAGTTAAATGCTTGATTTCTAGTGTCTGCTTGATTAAGAATGTTGTTATTAGCATTTGCTCGAGTATATCCCATAGTGTACCCATAACCACCACCTTGAGCAACTAAACCTCCACCATCACCACCATCACTAGCATCTCGATAATTCGTCCAATCATAGAAGTTACATGCCCAAGCACCACCACCGCCACCAGCAACAACTAATACAGCTGATTGATTGCCTGCTAATGTACTTAATAAACCTGTTGCAGTAGCTATGTGTGAAGCACCACCACCACCACCACCACCACCATAAGTAGTTGTGTTGTCGCTGGCACCTCCACCATTATATCCTCCTGCAACTAAACCTGTAGTTGTTGGGGCATGGCTATCTCCTTGCCCACCTACATAAATGTATAAAGTAGTACCGGCTGTAAGATTCATATCCCTTGAAGTATAACCGCCTTTACCAGCAATTACATATCCATTTTGACTTTTAGAAAAAGAAGTTCCTCCCTCTGCTCCCCAAGATTCAAGGCTGTAGGTTCCTGTAGATGGAACCACATAAGTTTGAACACTTCCGGTATAATTAAATGTTGTTTGTGCAAAAGAGCTGAACCCAAAAGCTAGAGCCACACTCCCAAATGCAATTTTTAGTAAAGATTTTTTCATAAAATTTTATTTAAGTTATAATACTGCGAATGTATTCTAAAACAATTAATTAAACAAACTTTCTTTTTAGAGGTCATTATTGATTATTTTCAACAATATAATCTAATACTTTTGATATCAAATGAACCCTATCTTTACCTCTAACATTATGGGGGTGCATTGGATAAGTGAAAAAATCTAATTGAACTTTTTTGTCTACCGCCTCTTTTAATAAGGTCATACTGTGCTGTGGTAATACAGTTGGATCAACACTTCCGTGAATAATTAACATTTTTCCTTTTAAATTCTCCAAATATTCTCCTACTCTAGAGTTTTTATACCCTTCAGGGTTTTCTTCTGGCGTATCCATATAGCGCTCTCCGTACATTACTTCGTAATATTTCCAATCTGTAACAGGTCCTCCAGCTACTGCAGTTGTAAAAACTCCTGGATGACGTAACATTAAAGATGTAGACATAAAACCTCCATAACTCCAACCATATACCGCAATTCTTTTTTCATCAATAAAACTTAGAGACTTAAGGTATTGAACCCCTAACAACTGATCTTCCATGGCTCTATCTCCAGCAGATCGGTGAATGCAACTTTCAAATACAAAGCCTCTGTTTTCTGACCCTCTATTGTCTAATGTAAATACAATGTAATCTTTTTGATTAGCCAACCAAGACATCCAAAGGCTAGCACCCCCCAACCAACTATTGGTAACTAATTGAGCTTTTGTCCCTCCATAAACATAAACCAATACAGGATATTTTTTATTTGGATCAAAATTGGCAGGTTTTATTATTCTTCCATACAAATCCATGCCTTCATCGGATTTTAAGGTCACAAATTCTGTGGCTCCAATTTTATAATCCACTAGCGGGTTGTTGGCTTTAAAAATAATATCTGATTTAGATGTTTTAGTATTAATAACGCTTATCTCTCTTGGAGTTTCTAGATTACTAAAATTGTCAATTAAATAAGCTCCATTGTTACTTAATTTGGCACGATGAACACCACTAGTTGGAGTAATATTAGATGATTCACCCGTTTTTAAATTAACTTTATACACATGTGTGTTTCTGGCATCAGGTCCGGTGGCATTAACAAAAACATTCTCTCCTTTTTCATCAAACCCTAAAATTGATTTAACAACAAACTTAAAATCAGTTACTTGTTTTAAAAGTATACCATCTGTTTGGTATAAGTATAAATTCATAAACCCGTCACGCTCACTCATCCATAAAAATTTATTCATTTCGTTTGGCAAAAAAACGGCATCATGTTCTGGCTCCACCCATTTATCGTTTTTTTCTTCAAAAATAGTATTCACTTTTTCACCTGTACTAACATCGTATCTGTTAAATAAAAAATGATTTTGACCTCTATTCACCTCAGCAACTAAAACATATTTTTCATCTGGTGTCCATGATAAGTTGGTTAAATAGTGTTCATCTTTAGTATCTATATTTAAGTAAATAGTTTTATTAGTATTAACATTAAAAATTCCAATTCTAGCTTGTTCACTTTTTTGTCCGGCCATTGGATATTTAATATTGTTTAAACTAGCAGGGTAAGTTGTAACATCTACCAAAGGATAATCAGCAACATTGGTTTCATCTTTTTCATAAAAAGCTAAATAATTTCCATTGGGACTCCAAAATGTTCCTTTAGTTATTCCAAATTCATAACGATGAATAGCTTGCCCAGCAACAATGTTCTTATCATTGTGATTTGTTACTGGATATTTTTTAATACTCTCAGAAGCAAAATATAAATTATTCTCTAAGGTATAGGCTAATAGGTGTTTATCTTGATTGTAATCTATATTTTTAAAAGAAGCATCATACTCAATCATATTTAAAACCTTCTTTTTATAGTAATCATAATGAAAATAGGCATTTTCATCATAAACAACCATCTCTTTATTAGATATACTATACATCCGTGGCATGTCACCTACACTAGTCATAAGTTGAGTCAATTCATTTCCTATTGTATGAATAGTTTTGCCTCTAACATCTTTAATGATAAAGGTGCTACTATCCTTATAAATATAATTAGATGAGCCGTCAACCCATTTAAGGTTGCTTAAGTTTTTAGGCATTAGCCCTTTTGAATACGCTAAAACAGCATCCTCTAATGTTAATTCTTTTTCTTGAGCATTGGCAACAGAAAAGACAAATACTGTTATTACTAGTAGTAAATTTTTCATAAGTGATTATTGTAAAAATGAAAGCCAAAGATATAAAAATGAATGTTACTTTTGCGGCATGGCAACTAACGAAGATAATTTAAAAAAAATAATTTCTCATGCTAAAGAGTATGGGTATGTATTTCAATCAAGTGAAATTTACGATGGACTTTCTGCTGTATATGACTATGGCCAAATGGGAAGTGAATTAAAGAAAAACATTAAAGATTATTGGTGGACTGCAATGGTGCAAATGCATGAAAACATTGTCGGTTTAGACGCCTCTATTTTTATGCACCCAACCACTTGGAAAGCTTCTGGGCATGTTGATGCTTTTAGCGATCCATTAATAGACAACAAAGATTCTAACAAAAGGTATCGTGCTGATGTTTTAATTGAAGAGTATATTGAAAAAATTCGATTAAAAACTGAAAAAGATGTTGCTAAAGGGTTTAAACGTTTTGGTGATGATTTTGATGAAGAACAATTTAGAGCAACTAATCCTAATGTATTAAGAAATCAAGCTAAAATTGATGATATTAACGATAGGTTTAAAGCTGCAATGGATAATGATGACCTTATTGCTGTTAAGGCTTTAATTGAAGATTTAGGAATTTCTTGTCCAATTAGTGGAAGTAAAAACTGGACAGATGTTAAACAGTTTAACTTAATGTTTAGCACTGAAATAGGTTCTGTTGCAGATGCTGCAAACACCATATACCTTAGACCAGAAACTGCTCAAGGAATTTTTGTAAATTACCTCAACGTGCAAAAAACAGGTAGAATGAAAATTCCTTTTGGTATTGCACAAATAGGAAAAGCATTCAGAAATGAAATAGTTGCTCGTCAATTTATTTTTAGAATGAGAGAGTTTGAGCAAATGGAAATGCAATTTTTTGTTCGCCCTGGAGAAGAAATGAAATGGTACGATTACTGGAAAACTGAGCGTGTAAAATGGCACCAATCTTTAGGAATAGATGAAAAATATTACCGTTTTCATGACCACATAAAACTTGCTCATTATGCTAATGCCGCTTGTGATATTGAGTTTGATTTTCCTATGGGGTTTAAAGAATTAGAAGGGATTCATTCAAGGACAGACTTTGATTTAAAACAACATGAAGAGTATTCTGGTAAAAAACTACAGTATTTCGACCCAGAAATAAATGAAAGCTATGTTCCTTATGTAGTTGAAACATCAGTAGGATTAGATAGAACTTTCTTAGCAATATTATCTGCAGCTTACACTGAAGAAAAATTAGAAAACGATAGTGAAAGGGTTGTTCTTAAACTTCCTGCATTTCTAGCTCCTGTTAAAGCTGCAATTATGCCTTTAACTCGTAAGGATGGTTTGCCAGAAAAAGCTAGAGAGATATTAAATACTTTAAAGTATGACTTTAACTGTCAGTATGATGAAAAAGATTCTCCTGGTAAACGCTACAGAAGACAAGATGCTATAGGGACACCATTTTGTGTAATGGTAGATCATCAAACATTAGAAGACAATACTGTTACAGTTCGTGATAGAGATACCATGAAACAAGAAAGAATTGCTATTGATAAGTTAGAAAACATCTTAAAAGCAAAAACTAACTATAAAAGTGCTTTAGCTTAAAAAATATAATAATACATATTAAAAGAGCGTGAAATAATCCACGCTCTTTTTTATTTCTTTTTACAAGTATTTATTTTAAATGGAGCATAAAGCGGACAAAAACTAATAACACTAGTTAACAAAAATATTGCTCCCAATGCTAATAGTATATACCCTAACACACCTTCGACTGTTCCAGTAAAAAATAAAATTGAAAATGCTATTGCTATAATTACTCTAATTACTTTATCAATAGCTCCCATATTTTTTTTCATATCTCAAAAATTTAATTAAAACTCAAAACTACAAGACTTTAGTTAATAAAGCATGATGATAATCAGTATTTATTAATTTTTTAAACACTTAATAATCATGAATTTAAAAAATTATTTACATTTTACTTGCAAAAACGATAGTAATACTATTATATTTGCAAGCGATGAATCAAATTTTATCAAATATCAATATAAAAGTAAATGAAAACCTTTACTTGAAAAATCCTGAGTCTAGTGTTTTAGGAAAAAAAATATTAAAGGAAGGTATTCCTTTAATTGATGAGCTAGGATTTGATGACTTTACATTTAAAAAACTAGCCAAGGTTATTAAGTCAACTGAAGCTTCAATTTATAGGTATTTTGAAAACAAGCACAAGTTTTTATTGTACCTCACATCATGGTATTGGGCTTGGATGGAGTATAAATTATTATTTGCAACTACTAACATTGAGTGTCCTAAGGACAGGTTGAATAGAACCATTAAACTATTAACCGAAGAGGTTATTGAAGATGGTAATATTCCTCATATCAATGAAAGGCTGTTAAGCCACATTCTTATTGCGGAATCATCTAAAGCCTATTCAACAAAAATGGTAGATGATGAAAATAATATAGGTGCTTTTGCTTCTTATAAACAATTAGTTCAAAGAATTAGCGATATAGTTATTGAAATTAATCCCAACTATAAATATCCCCACATGTTAATCTCAACTATTATTGAAGGGAGCCATCATCAACGATTTTTTTCAGAGCATCTGCCCAAATTAACTGACGTGTTAGAGGGGGAAGATGCTATAACAAGTTTCTACACAGAATTAACTATACAAACAATAAGTAATAATTATTAAAAAATATTTTTATGAGTTCAACAAAAAATGGATTTTTTTCAAACCTAAAAAATGATTTGCCAGCAAGTTTGGTCGTTTTTTTAGTTGCGTTACCTTTATGTTTAGGAATTGCTTTAGCATCTGGGGCCCCCTTATTTTCTGGTCTAATAGCAGGTATAGTGGGTGGTACTGTAGTTGCTTTGATGAGTGGGTCACCACTAGGGGTTAGTGGTCCTGCTGCAGGTTTAGCAGCAATAGTTATTACTGCTATTCCAGATTTAGGAGGGTTTGAAACATTCTTGTTTGCTGTAGTCGTTGCTGGAGTTATGCAGTTAATTTTAGGAATAATTAAAGCCGGAATTATTGGATACTATTTTCCTTCATCAGTAATTAAAGGAATGCTCTCGGCAATTGGTATTATAATTATTTTAAAACAAATACCTCATGCATTTGGTTATGATAAAGATCCTGAAGGAGATTTAAAGTTTATTCAACCTGACGGTCAAAACACCTTTAGTGAATTGATTAATATGATAGACTATATTAGCCCTGGAGCTGTATTAATCTCACTATTATCATTAGCAATTCTTATACTTTGGGATAGACCTTTTATGAAAAAAATTAGTGTTTTCAACATTGTTCAAGGCCCTTTAGTTGTTGTTGTTTTAGGTATTGTATTAAACTTAATTTTAGAAGGAACTTCGCTAATGATTAGTAAAGATCATTTGGTAAAAATACCTGTGGCTGATTCTTTTGATGGGTTTTTAGGACAATTTACAACTCCCGATTTTTCTCAATGGAATAATCCTAAAGTTTATATCATTGGAGCAACTATGGCGATAGTAGCTAGTTTAGAAACTCTACTTTGTGTTGAGGCAACAGATAAACTAGATCCTGACAAAAGAATAACTCCAACAAACAGAGAGCTAATAGCACAAGGTACTGGGAATATTATTTCTGGTTTTATTGGTGGTTTGCCAATTACTCAAGTAATTGTTCGAAGCTCTGCAAATATTCAATCAGGAGGAAAAACAAAAGCTTCTGCCTTTTTTCACGGTATCCTTTTGTTGGTATCTATAATTACAATCCCCACTTTATTAAACTTAATTCCGCTAGCTAGTTTAGCTGCAATTCTTTTTGTAGTTGGTTTTAAATTAGCAAAACCTTCTGTTTTCAAACAAATGTTTAAAATGGGAACATCAGAATTTATTCCATTTATGGTAACAATTTTAGGAATTGTGTTTACTGATTTGTTAATAGGTATTGGCTTAGG
>JARGOE010000093.1 GCA_029210015.1 Vicingaceae bacterium | reverse complement strand
CAGTTCCACTTGCTCCTATACCAGTAGCTGTATTAGAGTTTGTCCATGTATTTCCCGCTGGAAAGTTATAAGGCCCTCCCTGTTCTCCTGCACATACCGTATCATCTGGTAATTGATTCGTTGAACATGGTATAGTGAAACTTGTACTCGCTGGAAACATATTTACTGGATTACCACAATCCATAGTAAAAGCTGTATTACCAGAAATCACAGTGATTGTAATTGGTACACCACACTGAACATTTGGGAAATCATAGGCTACCCAGTCATTATGAGAATTTGGTGCATAAATACCTGTTCCTTGACATTGACTAAAAACAGTCATTGGTGTAAAACACCCTGGCAATTGACCAATTGGAACACCCTGAACAGCTGTATCAGGAGACCCTGTAATGTTAATCGTATTAGGGCCAACCTGCAATTGAATATTCATAGTTGTAGAATTAGGATTTGCATTATTATGCCAGTGCTCTACCCACAACCTTAAATCTCCGGCACAATTAACACAATAACCTACCTGAACCGAGTGGGCTTTAGTATTACTTAATCCAAAAGCAAAAAATAGTAAGCTTAATGATAATAATTGTTTGGTAAATTTTCTCATAGTATTTTTAGTCTTAAGTCCTTGTGTATTTTAGACGGCATCAATAAAATTTGGTTGCCTTTGTCTCGCAAATAATATTCTTTAATTTATACCTTATTAATTCTTATGGATTAAAAATAGGCTATTTGAGGTGAAAAATCAAAACACATCTTAATGATAATTAGGAATCAAACAAGAAAGGATTGTATGTAATTTCCTGATTAACAAGTATTTAAATGATAAAAAAAACATGGTTTTAGACAAAATAATACTTATCAACAGAAACTACCTGATTGTTAATAACTTATAATGAAAAAAGTCCCGACTTTCATCGGGACAATTTTATAAGAAAAAGGTAACGTTAAACTTCCTTTCAGAAGTATTAACATTTATAAGACGAAAGTAACAATAATTTGGTTGCCTCTATCTTTTTTTTCGATTAATTTTTTCTTTTCCTAAAAATAGCCTGTGGGAGTTTGATTTGATCAAACGTTGCAAACTGAATGAATAAAAACAATTCATCATTTAATAGGGCATACATCCTATCTACATCATACATAAAAGGCTCCTCATTTTTATCAAGAGTCTGTCTATAATTAGGCATATGATAGGCAACTATCTTATTTGACCCCCCTAATAAATCATGAACTTCTACACTAAAATAAGGTGGAGAAGCAATCACTGAATCCTTTTTATCTTTAGTAGATTCTACATCAATCATTTCATAATAAATACCACTATATAAAGCAATGTATTCATTTAAAATATTTGTATCTACATCTTCAACTATTTCATTAGAAATATAATCTCTTACTACAAAACCCGACTCTTCATTTTCTATCTTAAATGATTGTTTAGGTGTTTCATAATACCTTACAGCAATACTTTTTATCTGATTTGGTGAGTATTTAAATACTACTGCATCTCTCCATTGTTCTGGTTCAGTAAAAAATCGAGTAGTTAAATAACCATAAAACCCAGGTATATGCATAATAAAAGGAACTGTTGATTTAACACCTTCTGTTTCTAGCAACATATATGTACCCTGATGATCTAATGTAGCTCCACCAACATAATAAGTTTTAGAAGGTTTTGCTTCTCCTTGATAAATTTCAACTTTTGTAGCTCCAGTTGCTATTGATTTTATTGTAGTATTATAAGCAGATCTTGGCACTGGAGATTTTACCGCTATCCTACCAAAAGTCTTCATCAACAAACGCATATTATCAGGTCGGGCAACATACTTGCCATCAACCATCCAAGTGTTTTTTTCTCTTGTTAAACTAACAGTCTTACCTTTAGCATCTGCAATAAATATTTTTGAAATAGAAGCTGTATCTTTAATTGCAAAATCTGATTTTGCACCCTCAATATCACTAATAGTTTCTGTTTTATTATTAGAATAAATAATTACAGCGATTGCAACTAATATAAAAAGAAGCGCTAATAATATTTTGTTATTTTTCATACTCTATTTTGTATATTTTTTCTTCCTGTCAAAGTAATGCAGAACACCAAACAATATGATTAAACCAATTGGTATTACTGTATTAATTAATTGCCAATAAAATTTATCAGTTTTTAGTATAGTTTTATCTAACAATCTAATCGTTAACTTTTTTGCTCTAACGGTCATTAAACCACTATCATTACATAAATAGTCTACCACGTTTACCATAAAATCTCTATTCCCAAATTCTTGTCTTGTAAACCTATCAAAACCTAGAGCTAGGTATTCGCCTGTTCTTTTATTTACATAATTTTTAGCGATGTCTCCATCTGCAATTACTATCATTTTATTAGGAGAACTTTCATCTTTATAATTTATTTCATTTGCTTCCTTAATTTGAGGCGTAATTCTATTTTTATAAACAGATTCAAACTTACCCTCTAATAAAACAGCAACAACCTGATGTCCTTTATTAAATTGTGATTGATCGGGCTCAAATCTCACCATCCCCAAACTAATTCTTGTTGGTGCAGAATTCACTTTAGTGTAAGCTGATGTTTTAAGCAATCCTGTTTTACGAACTCCATTTTTAGCAATTGTATCTATAGTACTTACAAACTCACTCTTTAGTGCATTTAGATTATTAACTATTGGGTGACTATTTGCAGGAGTTAACAATGGAAAAAAGAACCAAGGAAACATTTCTGTTTTAGGCTGATTACCCACTACTCCTGTAACAATTGGTATTGGCACTGATTGAATATCTTGAATTAAATTTGCATTAACCCTAACACCATATGTAAACAATTGATCATCTAAATTTAAATCTTGAGGAATAGCCATAGTAACATCAGCTTTTTGCAGACTATCCATACTTGCAAAAACTGGATCAATTAACCAAACAACTCTACCTCCATACATAATGTATTGATCAATAATAAATTTGTCTTTCTCCGAAAAACGTTGAGTTGGTTTAGCAATAATAATGGCATCATACTTTGTTTTTACAACAAAGGCCTTTGTACTATCAACCATTTTGCGTTCAGTCAAACTAGTTAAATTTTCATTTAACGCTACTCTATCAACTATATAAAACTCTGAAAGCGATTCAGATAATGAAGCTGTTTCTAAATCGTTTAATTCTCCATGTCCTTCAATAAAAGCAACCTTTGGCTTATCAAGTGTAGTTAAGTTGTAAATAGCATTAGCTACCTCATATTCTAGTGACTCTATTGAGCTATTCAGCATGTTTTCTGCACCAGCACCTATCTGACTTTTTAAAAGCTGTACAGGCATCTCTTTGCCTTTATAAGTAAATATTGCTCCAGGCCAAATTATCTTATTAGTAAAACCATCATCATTCTTAGCCTGTAAATCTGTTGGTCTTAACCCTTGTTTATATAGCTGCTTATATATTTCATCCCTTACCTTTTTATCAGAACTTTCTGAAGGGTTAATAAATTCATATTGAATATTACTATTGGAATAAGCCCTAAACTCATCTAACATCTCCTGTGTTTCATCACGCAAGCGTTTAAAACCAGCAGGAAACTCTCCTTCTAAATAAACTTTAACAAAAACAATGTCATCCAAATCATTTGCTAACTGCTTACTAGTTTCTGATAGGGTGTATCTTTTTTCAGAAGTAAGATCAAACCTTTCAAAAACATATGAACTTATGTAATTAGTCAGAACAATAATAATTATCGCAGCCAACAAGAATATTAAATCCTTCTTCCTATTTGTGGTATTTTTTTCTACCATTTTCTGCTACTTAAAACTGTTTTAGTTAATATCAAAAACAAAGCGATAGCTCCAATAAAATATGTAACATCTCTAGTATCAATTACTCCCCTACTCATAGAAATATAATGTTCATTTATTCCTAGCTTCAAAATAATATCATCTATACTGCCAAAAAACTCCAATGAACTAATAGACTCAAAGCCCACATAACAAAAGAAACAAAGGAATACGGCAACTATAAATGATATGATTTGATTTTTAGTTATTGCACTTGCAAAAACTCCTATAGCAACAAAGATGCTTCCTAAAAACAATAATCCAAAATAAGAACCTAATGTCCCTCCAACATCGATATTCCCAACCGGATTACCAATCTGATAAACCGAATAAAAATAAACTAAGGTTGGTAAAAGAGAAAATAACACTAACGAAAAACCTGCTATATATTTTGCGAAAACAATTTGAAAATCAGTTAAAGGTTTAGTCAATAATAACTCTATTGTACCTGTTCTACTTTCTTCAGCAAACAACCGCATTGTTATGGCAGGTACTAAAAACATAAATACCCAGGGTGCAATATAAAATAATGCATCAATACTAGCATAACCTCCATCTAACACATTTGTACCTCCAGGGAAAACCCACATTAACAATCCAATTGTGGTTAAAAAAACTACAATAACAATGTATCCGATTAAAGACCCTAAAAAACTTCGTATTTCCTTACTGATTAATGTTAGCATTTTGTTTTAAGAAAAGTCAAAAATAACATTTTTAATACGATTTTACTTATAAAAAATGTTAACTAACTTTTAAACGGTTTGTCTTAGTTTATAAGTGGTAAAAGAAATTATTTTTAAATATTTAACATTTTTTTATAATTTTAAATATGTAATTAATTAATATTGCATTCTTAATTTTTATAAGGATAAAATGTTTGTTTTAAAATTTGGAGGAACATCTGTTGGCTCAGCTAAACAAATCAAAGCTGTAGCTAACTTAATAAATAACAACAATAGAAACATTGTTGTCTTATCTGCTATGGCAGGAACAACTAATAGCTTAGTGGAAATTGCTGGATATCTTTATAAAAAGAATCACGATAGTGCCAATGAAGCTATAATTAACTTAGAACAAAAATATTACGAAGTTATAGATGAACTTTTTAATTCTGAAACCTATAAAGAAAAAGGAAGTGAATTAATAAAATCACACTTTAATTATATCAAATCCTTCACTCAAGACATGTTTACTTTGTTTGAAGAAAAAGCGATTCTGGCTCAAGGAGAATTACTTTCTACAGCTTTAATGCATTACTATTTAAAAGAACAAAAAATTAATTCAGTATTAATTCCGGCCTTAAACTTTATGAGAACCGATAAAGATGGTGAACCGGATTTATTTTACATACAGGAAAATATCAAACGTGAAGTAGAAAACTTTCCTGATAATAAAATCTTCATTACCCAAGGATTTATTTGCCGAAATAGTTTTGGTGAAATCGATAATCTTAAAAGAGGTGGAAGTGATTATACAGCATCACTAGTTGGAGCGGGAATTAAGTCAGATGAAATTCAAATTTGGACTGATATAGACGGAATGCATAACAATGACCCAAGATATGTAGACAATACCAAACCTCTTGCATCTCTATCTTTTGATGAAGCAGCTGAGCTTGCCTATTTTGGAGCTAAAATTTTACACCCTGCAAGTATTCAACCAGCAAAAGTAGCTAACATTCCTGTTCGTTTAAAAAACACAATGCAACCCGAAGCTGATGGAACTTTAGTAAGTAGTATTTCTACCGGAATGGGAATCAAAGCAATCGCAGCTAAAGATAATATCACAGCCATCAAAATTAAGAGTGGACGCATGCTTTTAGCTCATGGTTTTATGAGAAAAGTTTTTGAAATATTTGAGACTTATCAAACATCTATAGATATGATTACAACATCTGAAGTAGCAGTTTCTGTAACAATAGATGATACCAAATATTTAAATGACATTGTAGATGAATTAAAAAAATATGGAACTGTTGAAGTTGATTCGGATTTATCAATAATTTGTGTGGTAGGAGATTTCATAGCCGAAAGTAAAGGTTACGCATTAAAAATATTTAGTGCTTTAAAGGATGTTTCCATTAGAATGATTTCTTATGGTGGAAGCAAACATAACGTATCGCTTTTAGTTAATACTTCTGATAAAAAAGAAGCTTTGGTTTCGTTAAACAAAAACCTTTTCGAAAATGTTTAATCCAGCACAAATAGAAAAGTTTAATAATACTCCTACTCCATTTTATTATTACAATTTAGAGTTATTGGAGAACACACTAAAAGCAGTAAAATCTGCTTCAACTCCTTATGGATATCATATACATTATGCATTAAAAGCGAACTCTAATCACAAAATATTAGACTTAATTCAGGGTTATGGTTTGGGTGCCGATTGCGTTAGTGGAAATGAAGTTAAGCGTGCTGTTGAAACCAATTTTAGTTCAGATAAAATAGTTTTTGCTGGAGTTGGAAAAACCGATGAAGAAATAAATATAGCTTTAGATAATGATATTTTTTGTTTCAACTGCGAATCGATACCAGAGTTGGAAGTAATTAACGAATTAGCTCAACAAAAGGGAAAAACTGCACAAATAGCATTAAGAATTAACCCTAATGTAAATGCCAACACACACCATTACATTACAACAGGTTTAGAAGAAAACAAATTTGGTATTAACCGGTGGGAGTTTGATGCAATATTAAACACTCTAAAGCATTTAGATAATATTAAATTAATTGGTTTACACTTTCATATTGGTTCTCAGATAACAGATTTGAGTGCTTTTAAAGGTTTATGCTTAAGAGTTAACGAAATACAAGAATGGTTTTACGAACACAAAATTATTGTAGACCATATTAATGTGGGAGGTGGTTTAGGTATTGATTATGAAAATCCTGAGACTAATTCAATCCCCGATTTTGAACGATTTTTCAAAATATTTGATGACTTTATAGAGCTTCGTCCTAACCAAGAGTTACATTTTGAATTAGGCAGGTCTATCACTGCTCAATGTGGTACTTTAATTAGTAAAGTACTGTATGTTAAGAATGGTGTCAATACCGATTTTGCTATTATAGATGCAGGTATGACAGAATTGTTAAGACCAGCTCTTTACCAAGCAACACATAAAATTGAAAATCTTACCAGTCATTCTCAAGAATTAAAACGCTACGATGTTGTTGGTCCTATTTGTGAATCTTCAGATTGTTTTGCTAAATCTTTAATGTTGCCCGAAAGTAAAAGAGGTGATTTAATGGCTATTCATTCTGCTGGTGCTTATGGTGAAGTTATGGCTTCTCAATATAATTTGAGAGATATGGTTAAGGCAGTTTA
>JARGOE010000092.1:3407-7256 GCA_029210015.1 Vicingaceae bacterium | reverse complement strand
CCTGCATATAATTCAGCATCAGCTTCTAAAGCAGTTAAATCAATTTTAAATACACCTAGGTTACATCTATTTCCGGCATTATCTGTAGTTGACCATGAACCTGTTGTTGTAGGAAAATCACTAGTAGCTGATCCACAAGATGCGCAAACTGCTTGATAAACAATTCCTTTTTTATCAAATCTACTTGTTCCGCCATCAACATGATCACTACTAGAATTCCCCCCAAAAAATGTAGAGTATAATAATGTGTCAGCATCTTCTGAAAGCAACATTAAATAATAATCATTTCCATCAGTAACAGACTGTAAAGCTCCTAAAGTTATAGGTAAACCGGTAGTGGTACTAAATGGTGGTCCATTTAAAGATCCTCCCCAACCAGAAATAAATATGTAATTACAATCATTTACTAAAAAAGCAGAGAGTGCTATATCAATTTCACCCGACCCTGTTCCTAAAGTAGTTGAAAACACAGTTGAACTTAAGTTAGGGTCTAACTTATGTAAAAACTGACCACTATTTGGGTTACCATACACTGTAGTAGGGAACATAGGATATGTTCCTTCTGTTTGACCAACAACAAAAACATTATCACTTGCATCTAATTGCACAAAATATCCCTGATCATAACTTCCAGTACCTAAAAAAGTACTTGCCAATATTGAAGTTCCTGTTGTGTTGATTTTTGTTACCCATGCATCAGCAAAGTTTTGATAGGATGTATTTAAAGCTCCAACTGTAACAGGGAAATTGGGACTTTCTGTACCACCTGTAAGTAAAACCTCTCCTGTACTACTAAATTGCAATGAGTAAGCGGCATCATCATTTGTTCCGCCAATATAAGAGCTCCACAACAAACTATTTAAATTTGGAGAAAGCTTAAACACACATCCATCTTGCATACCAGATAACGCTGGTTGAAAAGCTCCTGGTGTTACTGGGAAATCGATAGACGAAGTCGAACTTGCAACATAAACATTGTCGCTGCCATCTACAATCAACTCGCCTCTAAATTCATCAGCATAATTATAGGCTAAAGTTGAACTAGTATTTAACCCATCATTCCCAGTTCCTCCAATATAAGTTGAAGCCAACAGATTATTGCCAGAAACAGAAAGCTTTGAAACAGTAATATCAGAACCATTTGCATAATTAGGACTAAATCCATTATATGCTACTCCTCCACCGTAGGTATTATCATAAGAACCTGCAATAACAGGAAAGTTGTTAGATGATGTGGACCCTAAAATTAGTAACTCATTATTACTGTTTACGATTAAGCTATGCGGAGATTCATTATCTGAACCACCTAAATAAGTAGAATAAATTAGAGTAGAACCATCTGATGAAAATTTAGAAATAGTAATATCAGTGCCTCCTTGAGTACTAGCAGCATTTCCTCCTGCAAAAGAAACCTGATAAGCTCCAACTGTTGTTGGATAACCTACACCAAATGTAACCCCTCCACCATAAAGACTTCCTGCATCATCGTATGTTGATGTGTATCCCCAATTATCAGTTGTAGAACCTGAATAAGATGCAAAAATCAAAGTAGGATCAATTATCAAAGGCTGGTTTTTATCATATCCTTTGGGGAATTCAAAATTCAAAACTGTACCATCTAACACAAAGTTACATTCTACTTCTTTTTCTACTCCATTTATTAACTGATAGGCGTAAGGCTTATCTTCTATCATTTCATTTACAGATGTTGTTATTTTTAAAGTTCCTCCCTCTAAAAATAGTTTTTCATGCCCACTAAAATCTAATTTAATTTTTGACGCATCTCCATTAGGATAAACAATAAAGTCATACTTTAAATGGTGATCTTTTAAATAATACTTTAAATCAATATTGGAATAAAGACTCTTATAACTTACTTCTGCATATTTTTTAACATTAGCGGCCCACCTTGTTTCATCATCTCCTAAAAAGTAATTTACATAATCTTTAGTAGGATTTTTAGATTCAAAACCTTGAGTATTTGCATTTAAAAACTTTACTTTAAAAGCATGTAAATCCAATAAAAAATCTTCTTCTGTTGGGTTTTTGATTTGCTTATGGTGCAAAGCATGCATTCGTTCAATATCAACTTCATCATAGAATTGATAGGTAATTTCATTTTTTTCTAGATATATATTACCTCCAGGCAGTTTTGCTTTATACTCAATATTATCTTCCCATTGCCCTTTATTCTCTATGAATTCTACAGAATTCATTTGAGAATAGGAGTTGCCCATTAGCAACAAAAATAATATGGAACTTGCCAGTTTTTTCATATCTATAATAACCCTACAAGGTACTAATTTTTAAAAGGTTACCTTTTAAAGACTTTAAAAACAGAGAATGGTTGCCTTTTTTTAAAGAAAAGCCCCGAAAAATTTAATTTTCGGGGCCATAATTTTAGACTTTTTATACTAATCAATTATCATTTCTGGAATATCTCCTTCAACGACTAATTTACCAGCAGTTGCAGCTTTAATCTCTTCAACCGAAACTCCAGGTGCTCTTTCTAATAAATGAAAAGCTCCATCTTTAATCTCTAATGCCGCCAAATTGGTAATAATTCTAGTAACACATTTAACCCCAGTTAAAGGCAAACTACATGAAGGCAATAATTTACTCTCTCCTTTTTTGTTAGTATGCATCATTGCAACAATAATGTTTTCTGCAGATGCCACTAAATCCATTGCACCACCCATTCCTTTCACCATTTTTCCAGGAATTTTCCAATTGGCTATATCTCCATTTTGGGCAACTTCCATTGCACCTAAAACAGTTAATTGTACATGGTTTCCTCTTATCATTGCAAAACTTGTAGCAGAATCAAAAACAGAAGCTCCTGGTTGCAGCGTAACTGTTTGTTTCCCTGCATTAATTAAATCAGCATCTTCTTCTCCATCATAAGGAAATGGTCCCATTCCTAAAATCCCATTTTCAGATTGAAATTCTACAGTAATATTATCTGGCACATAGTTAGCAACTAACGTTGGAATCCCTATTCCTAAATTAACATACCAACCATCTTGTAACTCCTGTGCAATTCGTTTTGCAATTCCAGTTTTATCTAACATATTTTATCCTTTTTGACGTACTGTTCGTTGTTCAATTCTCTTTTCATAATCTACTCCCTGAAAAATTCTTTGTACAAATATTCCTGGAGTATGAATAAAATTTGGGTCTAAATCTCCTTCTGGCACTAATTCCTCAACCTCAGCAATTGTAATCTTACCTGCCATTGCCATCATAGGGTTAAAGTTTCTTGCAGCTGCTTTAAATACTAAATTGCCAGCAGTATCTCCTTTCCATGCTTTAACAATAGCAAAATCTGCAGTTAATGCACTTTCTAAAATATGCGGTTTCCCATTAAAATCTCTAACTTCTTTTCCTTCCGCCACCTCTGTACCATATCCAGCAGGAGTAAAAAAAGCAGGAATACCAGCTCCTCCAGCTCTACATCTTTCTGCTAAAGATCCTTGAGGAATTAAATCAACCTCTAATTCTCCACTTAGCATCTGGCGTTCAAACTCATCATTTTCTCCAACATAAGAAGAAATCATTTTTTTAATTTGCTTCTTTTGCAGCAACAATCCTAAGCCAAAATCATCAACTCCAGCGTTATTAGAAATACATGTTAAGCCCTTAACATTCATTTTTACCATTTCAGAAATACAATTTTCAGGAATACCACACAATCCAAATCCACCTAACATTAGTGTCATTCCGTCTTTAATTCCTTCTGTTGCTTCCGTTGCATTAGCAACCACTTTATTTATTGCCATAATATTATTTTTAATAATCAGTCTCTCCGTAACCACCAGTACTATTCATATCATTAAACTTTTTACAATC
>JARGOE010000092.1:0-3307 GCA_029210015.1 Vicingaceae bacterium | reverse complement strand
GCCTCTTTAGTATTAGGATTTACATCAATAATAACATTTCCATGTTTATCTTCAACACGCGTAAACATCATTGGTTCAATATATATTCCTTTGTTTGCAAACGTTGCATTTGCTCCCACCATTTCATAAACACTAATGTCAGCAACCCCCAAACAAAGAGATGGCACAGGGTCTAACTTTGCTGTTATCCCCATTGCTCTAGCTTGGTCTACCACTACTTGAGGTCCAAACTGTTTCATAACCCATGCTGTAATAGTATTCATTGAATTAGCAATTGCATATTTTAAAGACACATTACAACCTGTTGAACCATCAGAGTTTTTAGGTGTCCAATCTTTTAATAGCCCAAACTCTCCCTTATGGAAAGTGTATTTTGTATCCATCACTTCATAACAAGGCGAATATCCATTTTGAATGGCAGTTACATAAACAAATGGCTTAAACGTAGATCCAACTTGACGAGTACTGGTAACATGATCATAAGCAAATTGCTCATAGTTCACTCCTCCAACCCATGCTTTAATATAACCTGTATGTGGATCCACAGACATTAACCCAGCATGTAAAAAGGTTTTATAATATTTTAAGGAATCATTTGGTGATAATAGGGTGTCCAGGCTTCCTTTATGAGAAAACACTTTCATCTTTATTTTTTTATCAAAAATAATATCGATGGAGTCTTTAGCAATAGCCCTATTTTTATGTCCACAATCATCCGCCTGACAAACAAAATACTTCCCTTCCTTTTTTACCGATTTACCTCTTCTACCGCAGTTATAACACTCTTTACCTGTCATTACTCTAAATCTTGGGCTATTTTTTCTAGCCTTATCCATAATTGAAGTGTATTGTTCTTCTGAAATCCCTTTATAACCGCCATCGTAGGGATACCTTTTTGTTCTGACTCTCTTTAAATGTTTATCAAATTGTGGTTGTAATGTTTGTGCAATGTACTCGTCAACAGCATACTCTGCATACTCTTGCATACGAGAATCAATAGTTGCAAAAATCTTTAATCCATCACTATAAATATTGTAAGGTGTTCCATCTGTTTTAGCATATTTATAATTATCATCCTCGTCCTTTTCCTGAAGCATTTTTTGTAATTTCAGTCGTAATGTTTCTCTAAAATAAGGTGCTGGACCTATTTTATGATCAACCTCCTTATAATCTAAAACTATTGGTAATACTCTTAAAGAATCATACTCTTGTTGGTTTAGCATACCACTTCTTTTCATTTGAGAAAAAACTACTTCTCTCCTCTTTAGAGCATTATCTGGAAAACGCTTAGGATTATACAAAGAAGGGTTCTTGGCCATACCAACCAAAACTGCAGCTTCTTCAATATTTAAATCTTTGGGCGCTTTATTAAAATATACTTTTGCAGCAGATTTAATACCTACAGCATTGTAAATAAAATCAAACTTATTATAATACATAATAATGATCTCATCTTTAGTATAACGTTTCTCTAGCTCAACAGCTATAATTTGCTCTTGTAGTTTTTGTTTTATTTTCTGAACTAAAGTAGCTGTCTCTCTTTCGTGAAACATCATTTTAGCTAGCTGCTGTGTAATTGTGCTTGCTCCACCTGCACTTCCAAAATTAGCTATAGCTCTTACTAAACCTCTAAAATCAATTCCTGAATGCTCTCTAAAACGTTCGTCTTCAGTAGCGATTAATGCATCTACTAAGAAGGGCGAAAGCTCTTGATACTTTATATTAGTTCTATTTTCTTTAAAATACTTACCTATTACCTTTCCATCAGAGGTAATTACTTCTGATGCTAAATTACTTTTAGGATTTTCTAATTCTTCTAAAGAAGGGAGTTCGTTAAACCCTAAACTACCTGTTTTAGCGCCCCACATCACTATAAAAAACAACAAAACAGGAAGAAGTATAATCATCCAAAAGATGAGTAACTTCTTTTTGTAATTTGCTTTGTCTTGTGTGTTATTCATTTTCAACTATTTAATCTGCAGTTTCAACTCTCAACCCGACATCAGTTATTCCATCTAAACCATTTTCAACTCTCATCGCTTGCTCTAAAGAAAATGTATACTCTCCTTTTTGAGCAAATTTAAATCCGCCTATGTAAGGCATTTGTAAATCCCATAAATCACCTATTCCTTTTCCTAACCACTTCCCACTTTTATCAGCTAATTTACAATTTACTGTATCTTTTAACAAGTTACCATCAGGCCCTTGTAAAGTAACAAATAAGTAAAGGTTACTATAGGCATAATCACCTGTATTTCGAATATTTATGTATAGGTTATGAGGCACTATTGTATCTTCAGCTAAAAATTTAAAACTGGCAATATTTTCCTTTTGCCATAAAGCATCTTCAACTTCAATATATTCTTCATAAACCTTATTAGAATCACAAGAGTATAGTCCAAAAAACACAACTAATAGAAATGATATCTTAAGTAATTTATGCATTATTACCCTTGTTATTTTTGTTGCGGTTCCTATTGCGATTGTTGTTGTTTCTGTTCTTATTATTGTTGTTGTTTTTTCTTCGCTTTTTATTTTTTCCGCCTTTTTTTCCATCAAAACGAGTTAAACTATCTTGTCCAACTACATTAGCATAATCTGGCTCTTTAATTACCTCTTTAAAATCCACAAAGTCCATTAAATCACTAGGAAGCTCATCATTTTTGTTCATTTCAACAATTTGATTTACTCTATCCAATTTCAACTCAATAAACTTTAGTGGTTCATCTTGATAAGAATACCACATCATGTTTTTAAAGATGTCCATCTTACGGTAAAATGCTTGTCCTTTTTTAGTTTTAAGCTTTAAATTAGTATCCGGAAACTCTTTTAAAGCTTCTACATAACCATCTAACTCAAAATTTAAACAACATTTTAATTTTCCACATTGCCCAGCTAATTTTTGAGGGTTTAATGAAAGTTGTTGATACCTAGCTGCAGATGTTGAAACTGAACGAAAATCTGTTAGCCAAGATGAACAACAAAGCTCTCTACCACAAGAACCTATTCCGCCTAAACGACTAGCTTCTTGACGAACCCCAATCTGTTTCATTTCAATTCTAACCCTAAATTCGTCTGCTAATTTTTTAATTAACTCTCTAAAATCAACACGCCCTTCAGCAGTGTAATAAAATATTGCTTTAGTATTATCTCCTTGATATTCAACATCACTAATTTTCATTTGTAATCCTAAAGCAATAGCTATAGTTCTTGCTTTATACATCGTATCTACTTCTCGTTTCTGAGCTTCAATCCACTTATCAATGTCTGTCTTTTTAGCCATTCGGTAAACTTTCTTCACATCTTC
>JARGOE010000091.1 GCA_029210015.1 Vicingaceae bacterium | reverse complement strand
TCGAACCTAGACTCTTCTGTACCAAAAACAGACGTGTTGCCAGTTACACCATCGGGCATTATACAACCTATTTGGTTGATAAGGTCGGCAAATGTAACAAAATATTTTTTTCGCCCAAAACATTTTTTAACATAGATTAACATCCATTAACAAGAAATCCTACAGAATTTCATATTTTCGTAGCTGATAAATTTAATAAGTATGGATTATAAGAAAATTAACAATATTTTAGGTTGGGCTATTTGGCTAATTGCAACCTTAGTTTATGTGTCAACTGTTGAAGCTACTGCTAGTTTTTGGGATTGTGGAGAATTTATAGCTACCGCTTACAATTTAGAGGTTGGGCATCCACCAGGAGCTCCTCTTTTTATGTTATTAGGTAGATTTTTTACCATGTTCTTTTCAGCAGAATCTGCTGGATATGCAATAAATATTTTATCAGCTATAAGTAGTTCATTTACTATTCTGTTTTTATTCTGGACTATAACTATGCTTTTAAAGAAAATGGCGCTAAAAGCTGGTGAATTAACTCATGGAAAAACCATTGCTATTTTTGGTGCAGCTGTTGTTGGCTCCTTAGCTTATACTTTCTCAGATTCTTTCTGGTTTTCAGCGGTAGAAGGTGAAGTTTATGCTCTATCCTCCTTATTTACAGCACTTGTATTTTGGGCAATATTAAAATGGGATGCTGTTGCCACTGAAAAACATAGTGTTAGATGGATTGTTTTTATTGCTTATTTAATGGGACTTTCTATTGGAGTCCATCTATTGAACTTACTTGCAATACCAGCTATGGTATTCTTATACTATTTCAAAACAAGAGAATTAAATTTTAAAGATTTTGCAAAAGCAACAGGACTATCTGTTTTGTTTTTGGGTATTGTTCAATTTGGTATTATTCCTGGAACAGTTAAGATAGGTGCAATGTTTGAATTGATGTTTGTAAACAGTTTAGGCATGCCATTTAACTCAGGTTTATTAGTTTATATCTTATTATTAATTGGATTAATATCATTTGGAATCTATTATACCCAAAAGAAAGGAAAAGTTCTATGGAACACTGCTGTACTTTGTGTTACAGTTATATTGATAGGTTATTCAACCTATACAGTTATAATGGTTCGTTCTGCAGCCAACCCTCCAATGGACGAGAATAATCCAGAGAATGCTTTCAGTTTATTATCTTACTTAAATCGTGAACAGTATGGTTCTGCTCCTTTTTTAACTGGACAATATTTTAATACTCCACTTGATGCAAGAGCTCCGTATAAAGAAGGTGATCCTGTATATTACCAAAATGAAGAGACTGGTAAATATGAGCACATTAATAAAGGTGAAAAAAATAAACCAAATTATGATGAAGCTACATCAGGGTTTTTCCCTAGAATGTGGAGTTCTCAAGCTCACCATATAAGAGATTACAAAGTTTGGGTAGATTACAAAGGAAAAAATAAAAGAGCCTCTAATGGGCAAACTGTTAAAATACCAACCTTTGGAGAAAACTTATCTTTCCTTTTTAACTACCAATGGGGTCATATTTACTGGCGTTATTTTATGTGGAATTTTGTTGGAAGACAAAGTGATGTTCAAAACACACACCCAAGCCACATAGATAGAGGTAACTGGATAAGTGGAATCAAACCTATCGATTCTATGCGCTTAGGAAATCAAGACAATCTTCCTAAAAGTATGACAGATAACCCTGGGCACAATAAATACTACATGCTACCTTTCCTATTAGGATTAATAGGTTTGATATATCAATTCATTAAAAACCCTAAGGATCTTTTAGTCCTAGGCTTACTCTTTTTCTTTACTGGATTAGCAATTAACTTTTACACCAACCCTCCATCCCCTCAACCAAGAGAAAGAGATTACGCATATGTAGGTTCTTTTTATGTGTTTGCTATATGGATAGCCGTTGGAGTTTATGCCATTTATGAAATGTTAAGAAAGAAAATGCCACAAACAATGAGCGCCATAGTTGCTTCAGTTGTTTGTTTACTTGCCGTGCCTACATTAATGGCTACTGAAAACTGGGATGACCATGATAGAAGTGATACTTATACGGCTAGTGATTTTGCTAAAAACTACTTAAACTCATGTGCTCCTAATGCCATACTATTTACTAATGGTGATAATGATACTTTCCCATTATGGTATGTTCAAGAAGTACTTAGATACCGAACTGATGTTAGAGTTGTTAACCTAAGTTTATTAAATACTGACTGGTATATTGAACAAATGAGAAGAAAAGCTTGGGATGCAGATGGAATACCTCAACTCCTTCCTGACAGCAAACTTCGTCAAGGAACTAATGATTATGTTCCTTTGTATGAAAAACCAGGTGTAACTGGATTTAGAGATGTTGATGAAATTATTGGCTTTGTTGCCGATGATACACCAAAATCTAAAGTTGCTTTACAAGGAAATAAGCAAGTTGATTATATTCCTACTAAAAACTTCAAAGTAACTGTAGATAAGGAAAAGGTATTGGCAAACGGAACTGTATCGAAAGATAGAGCTGATAGAGTTGTTGACAATATTGAATGGACAGTTAACAAAAGCTATATCATGAAAAATGATCTTATCATTTTAGATATTTTAGCAGCTAATGATTGGGAAAGACCAGTATATTTTGCAATTACAACAGGTGCTGATAGTTATTTAGGTTTAACTGACTATTTCCAACTAGAAGGTTTAGCTTACCGATTGGTTCCTTATAAAGCAATTAGCTATGATGGACAAACAGGTGAGATAGATACAGACATTATGTATGATAACTTAATGAATGACTTTAAGTGGGGAGGAATGGACGAAAAAGATATCTATATGAATGAGAATAATAGAAGAATGTGTATGAATTTCAGAAACAACTTCTCTCGTTTAGCATCAGAATACATTAGAACTGGAGAGAAAGAAAAAGCTGTAGAAGTATTAGATCAATGTTTGGCTAAAATGCCTGAAAATAATATTCCTTACAATTATTTTATGCTTTCAATTGCAGAAAATTATTACAAATTAGATGCTTACGAAAAAGGAAATGCTATTATGAGTAGTTTATTAGATCGATATGAAGATGATTTAAATTACTACAATTCATTAGATAGAGATGATGTACAATTATTAAAGGAAGATTCCGAAAGAGCAAAATACATTTTACAGCAAATGATGGTAATGACAACTCAACGATACCCTAAAGCTGGTGAGTTAAATGGTATGAAGGATAAGTTTGTAAATGTTAATGGTTTACTTTTAAATCCTGGAGCAAATTAAAAATATGAGAAATTTAATAAGAAGTATATTAAGAGGTCTTGGATTATACGCCTTTGCAATTAACATTGAAAACAAAATTGTTACTAAGCTTAAGTGGAATAAACAAAAAGAATTATATCAACAATTCCTCCCTAAAGATGCTTTATGCTTTGATGTTGGAACTAATGTTGGTAATAGAACAGCTATTTTCTTAGAATTAGGAGCAAAGAATGTAGTGATGATTGAACCACAGAAAGAGTGTTACGAAAAGTTAGAAAAACGATTCCCCAACCTTCCACTAATCAAAAAAGGTCTCGGAGAAAAAGAAAGTACTGAAAAACTATATATTTCTGATGTTTCTTTAATCTCATCTTTTTCTAAATCTCATGTTGACATGATGCAAGAGGAGAGATTTAAAGGTGCTAACTGGGATGAAACTATTGATATTGAAATGACCACTCTAGACAATCTTATTAAAGAATTTGGAGTACCTGATTTTTGTAAAATAGATGTTGAAGGTTACGAGTATGATGTTTTAAAAGGACTATCACAACCTCTTAAATCTTTATCTATTGAATACATCGTTCCAGAAAATAAAGAAGTTGTTTTGAACTGTATCACTCATTTATCTAAACTAGGAAATATAGAATGTAATTTGTCTCATGGTGAAACGATGGAGTTTCATTTAGCTAAATGGAAAAATGGTCCAGAAATGATTGATTATGTACAAAGCCAAGATTTTATAGATACATCATATGGTGACATTTATGTAAAATTTGTTTAATCACTCATACCTTAAATTTCAAACATAGACTTTAAAATAAAAAAGCTCCAAGTATATTACTTGGAGCTTTTTTGATGCTAAAAGAACTTTAAACTAATGAATTATCACCTTTTTAACTATGACATTTTTTTCAGAGCTAAACCTAACTAAATAGATTCCCTTTTTTAAACTTGACATGTCAACATTATGGTATCCATTAATATATTCAGAATTAATATTAATATGCTGTCCAGTAATACTAAACACTTCAAATGAAACATCTTCTTTTGCTGTATAGATTTTAAACATCCCGTTATTAGGGTTTGGAAAGACTTTAACATCATCCTTATTTAATAATCCTCTTACTCCAGTAGTCAAATCCTCTATTACTACAGAATCTTCTACCTGATTATGAGGTCTTAAATCCTCATTAAGATTTATGATAGTCGTTTTAACAAAATCAACATGAAGAGTACCGTAGGTAGCAGATTTACCAGAAAGATTATCAATTGTAATTACATTTAAAGTTAACAATTCCCCAAATCCAGTAATCATCTGACCATCATTTCTAACAAGAACTACATCTATATAACCATTGTCATAAAAGTTGGTATCCAATGTAATTAAATCAACCCCCTTAGTTCCTAACCAAGAATTAGAGTAATCAACTGTTACACCTGCTATAGAATCAATCTTAGTTTTATCGTAAGATATTCGCATTGCCACACCATAAACGCTATCTGCAGGCAAAGTTGAAGTTCCCAAATGGATTGGAATAGCTAATGGAGCACTTGTACCAACTGTATCAGGTGTAATATCTACAAATAAGTTAGGATCATTAGGCCCTGCACTTATACTATTAATGCTTTTAGTATGGGTTAAATTGTAATTTAACATTATTGCAGTTGTATCATTAGCATCAATTGTAGCGTCTCCATTACAGTCAACATGTTTAATATCATCACCAGAACCTTGAGTTACACCCCAATTTGGAGACCATTGACCATCCCAATTTAATGAAGCTGATAGTCTAGCATTTCCATTTGTTCCATTAAATACACCAATAGGTAAAACATCCCATACATCTGCAACCAAATCATTATTAGCATCACCTGGCCATACACAATAAGATGTAGAAACCACTATAGCATAGGATTGAATATTTTTAACTGGACATTGATCGTCTTCTACATTAATATAAACAACGTAATCTCGATCTGGGGACAAACCAGCTAAGTCCCATTTTAAAGTATTTGTATCTGCTAAATAATTAGTGTTTTGATTTAAAGGAGCTATTGTATTAGAGAAATAAGGCAAGTTACCAGGAGCAAAAGGATAAAGTATTGAAGTAGTAATAGTATCTGTTGGGTCTGTCGAATAAACATCAAAATCTAAAGTGTCAACAGTACAAAAATCAAAAGAACCTAAATTCAAATTAGTAATTGCAGGCAATGTATTAGAGTTAACATAAACATTTGTCGTAAAATCTCTTTTTACGGAACTAATTAATTGGCCATTTCTAAACTCATCTACTTTTACACAAATCAAATATTGTCCAAGACTAGGAGACATAGTTGAAATGATTCCAGTTTTTGAGTCAATTATAGTAGACATTCCACTAAATGGCTGCACACTACTATGACCTGCTGAATATGCTAAACTATTAGTATTAGATGATTTTGGAGCAATCAAAGAGAAATGTAAAGAATCACCATCAGCATCATAAGCGCCAGCATTTATCAAATTCATTCCATTAACAGGAATCATCCATCTTGAATTATCTGAAAAATAAGGTGACTTATTATTTTGAATTATAGAATTATCAAAAGTAGTTTCAATATAAAAATTTGCAGAAAAAGGATTTGAAATATTACTAACAGCTCCACCACGACAACATAGTGAATAACTCAAAATCCAATCGTTACATGCTCCAAAACCAGAAACATTTGCCTCATAAACCCATTTTGTTTGACCTTGAACAGGCCCGCCATTACATGAAGTTTGCATAGTATCACATACTTGACTCACATCCTCTTTATAACTAAAATATAGAGTATCATACCTATTAACTGAACAGCCAACAGAAGAAGATCTAAAAGCTATGGTATCAGGCATAAATGAAGAACAATCTACCAACAAAGCCATCCTAATTTTATATGTATTCCCATTTACCCATTCATAAGTAATTTCTCCACCATAATTATGTGACGCTTTAGCAGTTGTAGCAAAAAAAGATGCTAATAAAACAAGTAAAAATATTTTTTTCATAACGTTCATTTTAATTTAGATACTATTTGATGGTACAAATATTACACTAAAACCAAATCAGATAAAATACAAAATAAGTCGTTTATCGGAATTATTTATATTTAAAAATGTTTTAAAACATTAAATATCAATAAATTAATACCTATATTTATCGGGCATAATGGTAAATTCTAAGCTTATATCGATACTAAAAACACTCTCTAAAAAAGAGATTAAAGAATTTAACCAATTCATAACCACTCCTCTATACAATAAAAATAATGATGTTATAAATTTACAAAGTATTTTAAACAAACACTACCCAGATTTTTCAAATAAAAACATTACTCATTCTGAAATTTCAAAAAAACTTTACAAACAGTCTGACACAAAAAGATTAAGGTATGCCATGACTGACCTGACTAAGCTTTGTGAAAAATTCATCTCATTTACAAACTACTCTCAAGAAGAAAATCAACACCTATTAAAAGCTTATCAAAAAAGAAACTTAAACAAATACTTTCAGCAAGAGCTAAATAAAAAACAACATAATTTATCCGAACTCTCATTTATTCGGGATGATAATTATTACCAACACCAACATGAGTACAGCGAAATATCATTCCATCATACCTTAGCAAATGATAACAGAAATATTGACACCAAACTACAAGACTTAGTAGACAACTTAGATTTATATTACCTGTCAAAAAAACTTAAATATTCGTGTGAAATCATAAACAGAATGAATGTTTTAAAAGTAGAATACGACATTAAACTACTTAATAATTTAGTTGAGTATATTGAGGGGAACGACATAAAAGAGACTCCTTCTATCTCAGTCTATTTTAAAGTTTTAAAAACACTAAAAGATCCTGAAACAGAAATACATTACATAGAGTTAAAATTAATTATCGAACAACATTTATTAAGGTTTAAAAAAGAAGAACAGTATGACCTATATGGCTATTTGCAAAACTATTGTATCAAACAAATTAATGGAGGAAATACCAAGTACTTAAAAGAGTTATTCGAAAATTACTCTAAGATGATTGAGAATAATGTCATCATTAAGAATAATAAGATTGAACAATTCGATTTTAAGAATATGGTAACTGTAGCTTTAAGGGTAAAAGAAT
>JARGOE010000090.1:1655-7598 GCA_029210015.1 Vicingaceae bacterium | reverse complement strand
GAGCTTATTGAACAACTTTCAGAATATGAGTTAATTGACAATACTATTCAATTGTTTGAATTGTATGAAGTATATGCTAAGAATAATAAAAATCCTGAACCCTTTGATGAATTTACCAAATGGGGACAAATTGTTTTACACGACTTTAATGAAATCGATCGGTATTTGGTGCCTACGGACCAATTATTTAAACATGTTAATGAAGCACGGGCAATTGAAGTATGGAATGTTGATGGTCAGGAGATAACTGAATTTCAACAGAAGTATTTAGATTTTTGGAAACAACTTGGAGAAATTTATCAAAAATACACTAGTCATTTAACAGCAAAAGGATTGGCTTATGAAGGCTTAGCTTATAGAAAAGTTTCGGAAGAAATTACTGCAAATCCAGAAGAATTTATTTCTAATAAAATTGACTCAAAGCATTTAGTTTTTGCTGGATTTAATGCTTTTAATAAGGCAGAAGAAAAAATTATTGAAGTATTGAAAAAACAAAATAAGTGTAGTGTTATTTTTGATGCTGATACTTATTATCTAGAAGACCAAGACCAAGAAAGCGGTTTGTTTTTAAGGAAATGGAAAGAGCGTGAGTACTTTAAGCCATTTGGAGTTGTAAATGATAAATTTAAAACAAGTAGTAAGCAAATAGATATTTTTGGGATTCCTCAAAATGTAGGTCAGGCCAAATATTTAAGTACGGTTTTAGCAAATATTAATTCAGCTGAATATACCGATACCGCTGTTGTTTTAGCAGATGAAAATTTGTTGGTTCCTGTGCTGCAATCTATACCAGAAAGTATAGAGAATATTAATGTTACGATGGGGTATCCATTAAAAAATACACCTCTAAATAATTTTTTTGAAATATATTTAGCTACTTATATTAATGCCGAACGCTACGGACATAAGGGAAATCTAACCTATCATTATAAGGATTTATTAAAGCTATTTCAATTACCATTTAGTCAAATAGTCTTTGGTGTAGATAATTGTCAAAAAATTAAAGAACACATTATAAAGCATAATTGGGTATTCATTAATAAAGATAATTTAGCGTGGATAAATAAGCAGTTAACTTTGCCTTTTGCTGAAAAAATTGATATTGCTCAATTACTAAAGCAATGTGTTCACTTTATAGAAATAGGGAAGCAATATTATAAAAACCAGAACAAAGAGAATGTTTATTTAGAGTTAGAATATTTGTTTCAGTTTGCTAAGCTGTTTCAACAAATAATTAGTTTAACATCTCAATATCCGTTTATCGAAAACCCTAAAGGGTTTTATTCACTTTATCGTCAAATTTTAAGTAGTCATACAATAGAGTTGTATGGAGAGCCTTTACGAGGGTTGCAAGTTTTGGGGATGTTAGAGACCAGAAATATTGATTTTAAAAATGTAATTCTATTATCTGCTAATGAAGGCACTTTACCAGCTGGTAAAAGTTTCAATTCATTTATTCCTTTTGATATAAAGCGTTATTCTGAATATGGGTTGCCAACACATATCGAAAAAGATGCGGTTTACGCTTATCACTTTTATCGATTGATTCAGAATGCTGATAATATTACCATTTTATACAATACCCAAACAGATGAGTTTGGGAGTGGAGAACAGAGCAGGTTTGTAACTCAGATTGAAAATGAATTACCACTCTATAATTCTGAAATAAAAATTAACAAACAATTAGTAGTTTATCCTACTAAAGATGATTTGTTAGAAGTTATTGATGTAAAAAAGACTCCAGATATAATTGCTAAAATAAAAGAACGATTTAAAGATGGGTTTTCACCATCTGCACTAAGTAGTTATATTGAGTGTCCACTTAATTTTTACTATAACTATGTAATAGGAGTTAAAGATGCTGATGAGGTAGAGGAGGAGATAGAAATGAGCAGTTTCGGAACGTTTGTACATGATGCATTAGAAGAATTGTATCAACCATTTATTGAGAAGTATGTGACTTCAAAGGATTTAAAGCATTTGTTAAAATTGGCAGATGAAACTGTGGTAAAAGTTTTTACTAAAAATAAATTTACATTAAATGAGCTAAAGAGAGGTAAAAATTTGTTAACCTTAAATGTTGCACAGAATTATGTGAAAACTTTTATTAACAATGAGTTAGATTTAGTTAAAGATAAGACTGACCTATTATATATCAAATCTCTTGAGGAAGAACTGTATGCGACAATAAAAGTGGGTGAGGAAGTAATTAAATTAAAAGGTAAAGCTGATAGAATTGATAAGTTTGACAATGTTTTGAGAATTATTGACTATAAAACTGGAGTTGTTGAAGCTAAAAATTTAAAAGTTACAGATATTGAGTTATTGTCAGAAAGTAAAAGATCGAAAGCATTTCAGGTGTTGATGTATGCTTTAATGTATAATAAACAACATAATTTATCGAATGTATCATTACATTCTGGTATTATTTCATTTAGAAAATTAAGTGAAGGTTTTATGCCTTTTGGGATTGGAGGTTCTCGACAAACTCCAGATAATGAAATAACACAAGAAATATTAAATGATTTTGAAAAAATAGTGGTTCAAATTATTGAGCAAATATTTAATGAAGAAATTCCCTTTGTTCATAATCATGATGCCCAATGGTGTGAGTTCTGTGATTAGATTCTTACTCCAATAACACAAACATCATCCAATTGCTCCAAATCACCTTTCCAGTTTTCAAAAGCTTCATCAATTAACTGCTTTTGTTTTTCCATAGGTTCTTTTTGGATGGAAAGTAGTAGTTGTTTAAAGTTAGCTGTCTTCAACTTTTTACCCTTATCTCCTCCAAACTGATCAGCATAACCATCCGAAAAGATGTAGATACTGTCACCTTTTTGTAATTCTAAAGTATGTGTGGTATATGGTTCTGGGTTATCAAACTGACCAATGGGTTGTTTATTAGCTTTTGTTTCAAATAATTTTCCATCTCTTATTATCCATAGTGGATTATGTGCTCCTGCATATTGTAATTTGTTTTCTTCTAAAGAACATAATGCGATGTCCATTCCGTCTTTTACTTCTTCCTCACTTTTCTCAAATTCTTGTACTACAATCTCTCTGGTTTTGTTTAGTATTTCTCCAGGATCTGTTAAACCGTATTCTCTCACACTTCTGTTTAATCCATTATTACAGACAACACTTACCATCGCTCCAGGTACTCCATGGCCTGTGCAGTCTGCAGCAGCAAAAAGTAAAATGTTTTCTTTTTTATTGCTTGTCGGTGCTACCGACTCTAACCAATAAAAATCTCCAGCAACAATGTCTTTAGGTTTGTAATAAATAAAGCTTTCTTGCAAGTATTCTTTTACTACTTTGTTTGGGGGAAGTATGGCATTTTGTATTCGTTTAGCATATTGAATGCTATCAGTTATTTCTTTATTTTTTTCTTCTAATTCGTTGTGAGCTAGCTCAACAACTTCTTTTTGATTTTCTACTTCTTGTTTTTGTTCTTCAATTATATTTTTTTGTTTGCGAGTTACTTTTAGCCTATTGAACACGACTAATAGGAATATAGCTACTAATCCTAACCCACCAGCAGTAGTGTAGGTTAAAATAGTCTGTTTTTCCTTGGCTTCTTGTTCTATGGCTATTTGTTTTTCATGCTCTGCATCATCAACCGCTTTTTGTTTTTCATACTCATATTTGGCTTGTTGCTGAATGGCTGCTTTTTGAGTAGATTCACTATTTAAACTATCTCTCATTTTGATATGCAATTTATATAATTCTAGAGCTTGGTTGTAATTGCTTTCTTCCTCAAAAATTTCGAATAAACTTTTACTAGTGTTCATAATCAATTTAGGATTCTTTATTTCTATTGCAATTTCTAGAGCTCTTTTAATATATTGTTTAGCTATGATATTATTGCCAATCCCCTTTTGAGCTAACCCTAAATTATGTGTTGATCCAGATAGCCCATATTTATCGTTTATTTGAACACATAAATCAATACTTTTTTGTAAATATTCTTGGGCCAAAACATAATCACCTTGATGACTGAATAAATTTCCTATGTTTTGATAATTCAATGCCAATTGCTTAATATCTTTAATGTCTTTATTTACTTCTATCGCTTCTTGATAGTATTTGTTTGCTAATGGAAAGTTCATAAGTTCTACATAAATGCTTCCAATATTATTCAATGCATTAGCAACTCCTGCCTTATCGTTTACTTTTCGGTTAATTTTTAAGCTTTTCTTGTAATATAAAAGGGCATTTTTATTGTCACCTTGGCTATGATATATAATGCCGATGTTATTAAGAGTAGACCCTATTCCGGCTTTGAAATCCTGATTGTTTTTATCATTTCTTAATAGAGAATCTCCTATTTCAAGTCCTTTTTGATATGCCTGTAAGGCTTTTGGGATATTTCCTTGGCGATAGTATATGACTCCCATATTAGTATGGCAAATAGCTATCTCTCCTTGATTGTTTAGTTCACTGTGAATTTTTAAGCATTTTTCATAGGTATTTAATCCTTGCTCTAACTCTCCAGATTCTTGATAAATAATTCCAAGATTATTGAGTGCTCCAGCATAATTTTTGAGATAATTTATTCGGTATTTTTCATCATAACCTGAATTAATTCTTTTTTCCAGAAATGCAACATGAAAGAGTTGGTATTTTTTCCATGATTCATTGACCATGTTATCGCAAATTTGAGTTAATGCTTTAATCTTTAAAGTGTCATCTTTAGCATTATGGTATTGCTCTAAATAAGTATTGAGCAACTTATTATCTTCAGTAGAAAGAGTGTTTAAATCTAGCGAATCAATTAGATAATAGTCTTTTTCTGCAAAGTTTTGAGCAACAATTATTGTGTAGCTAAATAGAAATAATATGGAAAGTAATTTTTTCAAGTATTAGTTTCAAATATAAACAAAAAAGCCGCTGAAATTCAGCGGCTTTTTTGTTTTAAAAGGATTTATTATCCGTTAAATCTAGCATTAACTTCATCCCAGTTGATTACATTGAAAAAGGCATTAATGTAATCTGGTCTTCTGTTTTGGTAGTTTAAATAATAAGCGTGTTCCCAAACATCTAAACCTAAAATTGGTTTGCCTCCGCAACCAATTCCTGGCATTAAAGGGTTGTCTTGGTTGGCAGTAGAACAAATTTCTAAAGCACCATCTTTAACACAAAGCCAAGCCCAACCAGAACCAAATCTTGTTGCAGCAGCTTTAGCAAAAGCGTCTTTAAATCCATCATAACTTCCAAAAGCAGAATCAATTGCACTAGCAACTGCCCCAGTTGGGTTTCCGCCACCATTAGGCGTCATAACTTTCCAGAATAAATCGTGATTGTAATAACCACCACCATTATTTCTAACAGCTCCATTATTCATATCCATTCCAGTTAATATATCTTCAATAGATTTACCTTCTAAATCGGTACCTGCTATAGCATTGTTTAGGTTGTTTGTGTAACCAGCATGGTGCTTACCATGGTGTATTTCCATAGTTCTAGCATCAATGTTTGGTTCTAACGCATCGTGTGCGTAAGGTAATTGTGGTAATTCAAAAGCCATTTTTATTGTTTTTTATAGATTAATATTTAGTTTTTCGATAAGTAATCAGCAATTCCATCATGAGTTGCTGTTAAGCCTTCTTTGCCTTTTACCCAATTTGCTGGACAAACCTCACCATTTTCTTCTAAGTGCTGTAAAGAATCTAACATTCTCATAGCTTCATCAACATTTCTCCCTAAAGGTAAGTCATTTACTAATTGGTGTTTTACAATTCCTTCTCTGTCAATTAAAAATAAACCTCTATAAGCAACTAATTCACCTTCAGCAATCATTTCTCCGTCATCATTCCAGTCATAATCACCAGCCATACAATCATAATTAAATGTGATTGTTTTGTTAGTGTCAGCAACCATAGGGTAAGTTATACCTTTTATTCCACCAGCATTTTTATCCATTTGTAACCATCCCCAATG
>JARGOE010000090.1:0-1555 GCA_029210015.1 Vicingaceae bacterium | reverse complement strand
TATGGGTAAAATAATCGCAATATCAAATCAAAAAGGTGGAGTAGGTAAAACTACAACTGCAATTAATTTAGCAGCTGCATTAGGAGTATTAGAATACAAAGTATTGTTGGTGGATGCAGATCCTCAAGCCAACTCTACATCGGGTGTTGGATTTGACCCAAGAAATATTAAACAGAGTGTTTATGAGTGTCTAATTAATGATATAGATCCAAGTGAAGCGATTTTAAATACTAATTCTCCGAATTTAGATATACTGCCTGCACATATTGATTTGGTTGGGGCTGAAATAGAATTGATACAATTGCCTAACAGAGAGAAAATGATGCGAGCATCATTATCTAAAATCAAAGATGATTACGATTTTATCATTATTGATTGTTCTCCATCTTTAGGGTTGATTACTATAAATTCATTAACTGCGGCAGATTCAGTTATTATTCCTGTTCAGTGTGAGTATTTTGCTTTAGAAGGTCTAGGTAAATTGTTAAATACAATTAAGATAGTTCAATCTCGATTAAACCCAGATTTAGATATTGAGGGATTATTGTTAACCATGTTTGATGTTCGTTTAAGATTATCAAATAATGTTGTGGAAGAGGTTAAAATGCACTTCCAAACAATGATGTTTGATACTATTATCCAAAGAAATACGAAATTAGGAGAAGCTCCAAGTCATGGTGAGACAATAATTATGCATGATGCAAGCTGTAAAGGTGCAATTAACTACTTGAATTTAGCTCGTGAAATCTTACAAAAAAATGAGATGACTAAAATGAGTGAAGAGGAGAAAACAATTGTTTTAGAAGATGAGTAAGAGACCAGCTTTAGGAAGAGGGTTAGGAGCATTGCTACAAAATGCTGATACAGATATTACCCAAGGAAATTCTGAGAAAAAAGAAGATAATGTTGTGGGTTCAGTTTCATCTATTTTAATAGAGAATATTGAAGCAAACCCATTTCAACCACGTACACAATTTGAAAAAGATGCTTTGCTAGAGTTATCAAACTCTATTAAAGAATTAGGAATTATACAACCTGTTACAGTTCGTAAATTGGGTTATGGAAAATATCAATTAATTTCTGGAGAGAGAAGATTTAGAGCTTCACAAGTTGCTGGATTAAAAGAAATACCAGCTTTTATACGAATTGCTAACGACCAAGAAATGCTAGAGATGGCATTGGTTGAAAATATTCAACGACAAGATTTAGATGCAATTGAAATAGCTTTTAGTTACCAAAAATTAATTGAAGAGTGTAACTTAACTCAAGAGCAAATGAGCGATAGAGTTGGTAAAAAACGTTCTACTGTAGCAAACTATTTACGATTATTAAAGCTTCCTGCAGAAATACAACTGTCTATTAGAACCAAAGATATTAGTATGGGGCATGCTCGTGCTATTGTTAATATTGATGATGAAAAAAAACAGTTAGCTATTTCTAGAAGAGTTATTAAAGAAGGCTTATCTGTTCGACAAGTAGAAGAAATTGTAAAGGGTAAAAAAGTAACTGAAAAAGAACTAAAATTAAAGCAAGGCGGGAAAACAGATTTGTCTTT
>JARGOE010000089.1 GCA_029210015.1 Vicingaceae bacterium | reverse complement strand
ATTATCTATATTATTTTTGGTTCTCCAAATGTGGTATATAAAAACAAAAATTACGAAAACTGGATTTATGGAGAAGAAAACAACATGATGTCTATCAGTTTTGTTTTTCACAAAGTAAATAACCCCATTAGCAATAACGATTTCACACTTAGCCGATCTCCTGTTTTTAAAAACACTTGGTTTAGAGCTGTGGATAGCTGGAGAAATGGGAGAATTTATTAAGACTTTAGATAATATGCTTTGTTGCTAGTATTTTAGCTTATTGAAACTTGCGGAAGGTGTGCCATAATTTTTGTAGCAGTTTCTACCTGTTATTTAGCAAGCTACATTCTTGCTTATTGCTTGACAGGGCTTTACTTATTTGACAATGCTTAACTTGGGAAGCCTCACAAAAATTATTACTTTTAAATCTTTAAACAACGCTAAGCACTATTTCATATAGTGGTGTTGGCAAAAATTAAACATTTCAATTAGTGAAAACAAGAATACTCCAATTAGCAATCTTCACTTTACTTGCATTATTTTCAGGAAACTTATTTGCACAATCAGAAAACAAAAAGACTGAAATTCAAATTTTAGGAACGCCTCATCTTAGTCAGCTGAAAGATTTTCATCCTGCAATGTTAGAGGGTCTAATGAATATTTTAGATAGTAAATCTTTTGATGTAGTTTGTGTAGAAGCAATGCCAGCAGAACTGCTATATGACATTCGTTCAAGGAACGATAGTGCATTTTCGCAAGTCCTTTCTTCCTTTGGAGGAAGTAGATTATTTATTGCTGACTCTGTACAAAGCAAACTTGGGATTAGTTTTTTGGAAGCAAAGAAGAAGTTTAGAATGCTGACGAGTAAAGAAAATCTATCTGATAGAGAGCGATTATCATTAATTGAATATGCTTTAGCATCAGCAGATCCTGCATCAGCAACACTAAATTATATTCAGCTTCAAGAGAAGTCTATATTGGAACAATCTTTATTACCTCAAGAATATTTCGATGAGTTACAAAAGAATCAAATGCAGACTAATGAAATTTATTCTCTAGCTGTCCAACTTGCAGCAAAGCAAAATCTTAATAAAATTGAATTAATCGATGATTTTCAAGATGAGGCATTACTCTTTAAATTTTTTCCAGACTTTATTCAAGACTATACTAAGAATCAAGAAGCTTTTAAAGACATTGGAAAGTTACCTGTATTTGTTAAAGGCGATGTGCTCATGAAGCAAAGTTTGGAAACAAAGGATTTACTTGAGTATTATCGTTTCATTAATAGCGAAGAATACATGTCTCAAGATTTTGAGGCCCAATGGGAGATATGGCTTAAAACAAATTTTGAATCAGGCTCGGACAGAGCTAGATACTATTTATGGGAGATGCGAAATCTTCAAATAGTCTCAAACATTCATAGAGTAATTGCAACTAACCCAGGAAAAAATGTACTTGTTATTATAGGCTCGTCTCATAAATCTTTTATTGAAAAGTATTTAGGACAGGTTACTGATATAGAGATAATGAGCTTTAATTAAAAACTATTGCCAACAAAACCTAAACGGCATTGAAACGCAGTTTAGTCAAACCGTTAGCATAAAATTTCTTAACGTGCTGTCGCACTATCTTATTAGCTTTTCAAAAATAATATTTCGTACCTCAACATTCTTTTTGAAAGACAAAGTTCTTTTTAATTAACTTCGCCCTATGGAACAAGAAAACAACATTATTTTTGGTGTTAAACCCGTAATTGAAGCCATAAACGCTGGCAAAGAAATTGACAAACTTTACATCCAAAGAGATATTAGTGGTAGTGGCTTATCAGAGTTACGTAATGCTATAAAAAAAGCTAAAATTCCTTTTTCTCATGTGCCTATTCAAAAACTAAATAAAATGACCAGCAGTAACCACCAAGGAGTGGTTGGCTATATTTCTCCAATAGATTTAGTAGACATTGAAACATTAATTCCTACCTTATTTGAGCAAGGTAAAACACCTTTTATTTTATTGTTAGATAAAATTACTGATGTAAGAAATTTTGGTGCAATTGCCCGCACTGCTGAATGTGCAGGAGTTGATGCTATTGTTATTCCTAAAAGAGAATCAGCTCAAATAAATGGTGATGCTTTAAAAACTTCAGCAGGTGCTTTAAACCGAATTGCTGTTTGTAAAGTAAACAACCTTACGGATACTGTTATGTTTTTACAAGCAAGTGGTATTAGTGTAGTAGCCTGTTCTGAAAAAACAGAAACTACCATTTATGAAGCTGATTATAAAACTCCTATTGCTATCGTAATGGGAAATGAGGAGAGAGGGGTATCTAACCAAATTTTAAAAATTGCAGATGCGAAAGGTAAAATACCTATGCTAGGAGAAATATCTTCGTTAAATGTTTCTGTAGCTGCTGGTATAATTATGTATGAAGCAGTAAAGCAACGTATCTAAACTACCTTTTTACTAACTTCTTCTTTACAATTTCTTCGTAACTTTTATTTTCAATTTTACTATCTACCCAAGATATAAAATCAAAATATTCATTTGCAGCTTGCTCATATGGATCTTCTAAAACTTTTTGTAGGGAATCTTTAAATGCAATAAACAAATCTTTATTACTCATCGCATTTTTAACCTTTAATAGTTTTTTAAAGTCTTTTAGAAAAACCGTTTCAAACTTATAATTACGCTGGCTCTTAGTTACAAAACGCTTGGTTGATTTTAAGGTGTAATCTAATAAATCATAATTACCTAACTCGTAATGAATAATTAAATTAAGTAATCTAGCAAATGCATATACATCTTCTCTTAAACCAGATTCACTATCATTTAATACAGTATTAATATATTTTAAAGCTCCTTTATAATCTTCAGCTCCAAAATTGGCAGATGAAATATTATAATAAAACAACATTTTTTCTTCACTATTAATTTTCCCCTCGTAAAATTCTAACTGTTTTAAAATTTCAGGAATAACCTTATCAGATGCTTTCTTAAAATCACCCATTCTAATACATGCCAATAATTCAGCATTGTGAGAAGAAGTGAATAATTTCAGCTGCACATCCATACTTTCAAATCCAGGTTTTTTTATCAATCCTTTTAATTTATCAATCATAGCAAAACACTCTTCCATTCTACTATAATCCATGTAAGCAAAAATTAAATTATTTAATGCTTTAACATATCTTTTAGGAAGCTCCTTCATAATCAAGGGATTATCTTCCATTATTTTCACCACTTTTTTAAAGTTTACGTAAGATTCATCCAAATTACGCTCGGTAGTTGCACACAAACCTTTAATATAATAACAAGCTGTAGCTGCCTTGGTTGATAGTGCTGTATTTTTTCCTTTAATTAAATGGTAATTAGCAATCTCATCAACAATAACTTTCTCTTCATCATTCCTTGCATACCCTCCTTTTCTAAATACATAGTTTATCTTAGAGTATAACATCTGATATTCAGCTAAATTTCTTAACTTCTCTACACATTCAGATTCTTCGTCAACTAACTTATTTAAATCTTTATTAAAATTCCCTCTTAAATACTCCTCTTCCACCATCGTTTTTTCCCAATCAATTAAGTCCAATAAAAAGTAATACTTCTCATAATCATAAGCCATCTTTTTAGCTTTACGGATTAGTTTAGCGCATTCCTTATATAAAGCTTTATTGAATAGCAATTCAATATTTCTTAACTGCTCTTGCAAAATTGCGGCTGCAGATTTGTCGGCATAAAACCCTCTTAGACTTTTAAGAATAAGACTATATAAATGATTTTTTTCTGAAGGCAAATGCTTAATAAAAATTTCTTCTTTAAACTTGTCCTTAATAGCTACCTCATCATACTCATCTTGACCCTCTATAGCATCAAATAGTTTCATATAATTCTTTTCACCAGACTGTAAGGAAGATGTTAATTTAAAATATCTTTTTTCTGATTTAGATAAAGATTTTATAAGCTGAAAAAGTTCAGTAGATGGCTTCATAGCTTTTCAATGATAATTAAGATTTTAATGTATTCAAATATACATCAAATAATCACAAAAAAGAACAATAAACCACTTTAGGAATACAATTTTAACATTTAGGGCATTTTCATTTAATTATCGGTAAATAGCTTTCTTTTAATTAATTTTAAGCATTACAAACAAATTAGTTATGTATAAATTTTTAGTTTTTATTTTATTTTTTGCCTTTGTTTATAATGGCTACTCTCAAAAAAAACAACTCTCAAACAAAGCTTTAAATAGCAGAAGTGACACTATTGACATTCTAAATTATCAGATTAATTTAGATATGACTAATATTGGAAATCAGCAAATAAGTGGTAATTGCGTTGTAAACTTTACCCCTAGAATTAATGGAGTTAATCAAATTGATTTAGACCTCCAGTCCCTAACTGTTGATTCAGTTATTTTCAATACAAACAACCTCCTATATACACATAACGACACTTTAATAGAAATTCCTTTATTAACTACCTTAAATACTTCTGACACAGTAGACATAACTGTTTACTATCATGGAAGTCCACAAACAGATCCATCAGGATGGGGAGGATTTTATTTTAGTGGAGGCTATGCATTTAATTTAGGAGTTGGATTCCAAGACAAGCCACACAATTATGGCAGGGTTTGGTTTCCTTGTTTCGATAATTTTATAGAGCATTCTACTTACGAGTTTAATATTATTTCTGGAGGAGGGAAAAAAGCACATTGTAATGGTTTGTTAGCTAATGAAGCAGTTATTACGGGTGATACCATCACTAGAAAATGGGTGATGGATGAGGAGATACCTTCTTATCTTGCATGTGTAGCAGTAGCAAATTACGAAACAGTACATCAAAATTTTATCGGAGTTAACAGAATAGTTCCTGTTGAACTTGTTGGTTTAGCTGCCGATACTACCAATATGAAAAATTCATTTTCAAACTTAAATGGTGCTTTTGATGCTTATGAACAATCTTACGGACCTTACGAATGGAGTAAAGTAGGTTTTTCATTAGTTCCTTTTTCTGCAGGAGCCATGGAGCACGCAACCAATGTAGCTTACCCTAGAAATGCTGCTAATGGGAGCTTAGCAAACGAAACATTAATGGCTCACGAATTTTCTCATCATTGGTGGGGAGATTTAGTTACATGTGAAACAGCTGAGGATATGTGGATAAATGAAGGAATGGCTGTTTATTCCGAACATTTATTTCTAGAAAAAATATATGATTACAAAACATCATTAAGTGAAATTAAAACTAATCATAAATCAGTGATACAGTTTGCTCATCTTGATGAAATGGGTTTTAGAGCAATCTCTGGAATTCCTCATGAATACACTTATGGTGATCATGTATACAAAAAAGGAGCATCTGTTACTCATAACATGAGAGCATATTTAGGAGATTCTTTATTTTTTGTGGGGCTGCAAAGTATTATAAATAATTTTCAATTTAAAAATATTAATTCAGCACAGTTTAGAGATGAATTGACTAGCTCTACAGGAATAGATATGACCAACTTTTTTAATGATTGGGTATTTGCTCCTGGCTTTTCTCACTTTGATATAGATTCTTTAAAGACAACTCCAAATGGACCAAACTATAATGCTGATGTTTATATTCAACAAAAATTAAGAGGAGCTTCAATTTTTCACACCAACACACCCTTGGAGATTACATTTTATGATAATAACTGGAATAAGTTTAAAGACACAATTGTTGTTTCTGGTCAATACTCAACTGTAACCGTCAACAACATTCCTTTTAATCCTACTATTTATGTTTTAAATGAAGATAACAGATTAAACCAAGCTAGAACGGATGATAGATTTGTTATTAAAAATACATCAACCATCAGTAATAATGCCTTATCATTAGTAGCAAATATTACCGTTAAAAATGTTGCTGATTCGGCTTTACTAATTGCTCAACACCATTGGGTTGCTCCAGATAGCATTAAAAACAATCCAAACAATTACAGAATTTCTACCAAAAGATATTGGAGTTTTGATGGTATTTTACCTAACAATTTTAGTGCTGAAGTTCGATTAAATTTTGATGGCAGAAGTGGGTCAGGGTTTTTAGATCAAGATCTAGTACCTTTAAATGGCGATAGCTTAATATTACTCTATAGAGAAAATCCTGCAGATGATTGGGAAGAATATTCTTTCTACACTAAAACCACAATAAGCCAATCTCTTGCTTTTGGATGGGTAACTTTAGATAGTTTATTACTAGGTGAATACACTTTTGCAAATAGTGCTACTGCTATTGGTATAGATGAAATGCAATCAAACAAAAACCTACTTTACAAAATCTATCCTAACCCTTCGAACAATTATTTATGGATAGAATTAAATAAAACAAAAAATGTAGATGGAAAATTTGACGTGTTTGACTTGAATGGAAAACTAATTTATTCTTCTAGAATTAGTGATAAAACTAAAGTTAACACATCCGATTGGAAAGCTGGACATTATATAATCTCTATCTCAAATCAAAAAGGAGCTAAAGAGCAACACCAAATCATTATTGAATAAAACTGTTTTTTTATAATTTCTGTTACAAATAAAACTATTTAAATATTTAGTTTTAAATCGATTATACTATCTTTACTTAAAGTTAGAATGTCAACTATCAAACAATGAGTACTGACAATAGTCAATTAGGATATAGAGAAAGAGATCAACTCTTTAAGAAGTACTATATTGAGCTAAAAATCAAAGTTGCTTTAAATTGGTTTGAACTTGTTGCACTTTTAGTGGTTTCCCTTTTTGGTTCGTTTAAACTTGTTAAAGCTATAGGGATGCAAAATAGAGTATCTTGTTTCTTATGTGCAGTAGTAATTGCTTGTATAATTACCGCTTTATTTGGTTATATTAGAAAATATAGACTATCTATAAATCGTTTTGATAAGGAACGTATATACAAAAGAGTTAGTAATGAATTACATCAAAACTTTAAAGATAACTAAAGCTGTACTAAATACTCTTTTATAATTTTAAAAATACGCTCTAGTTCTTGTTTACTAATACAATAAGGTGGTATAATTACAATTACATTACCAAGTGGTCTTAAAATAATTCCTTTATCTAAAAACCATTTATAAGCAACTCTTCCTGCATCATTAAAGTATGAACTTTCTCCTGAAGTTTCAATTTCAATAGCCATTATAGCTCCAAAACTTCTTGCTGCTCTTACATTTTTATTATTCGTTATTTCATCAACAAATTCTGTCATTTTTTGAGCAATAACAGAAACCTTACCCATTGTATTTTCTTGCTCAAACAAATCTAAAGAAGCATTAGCTGTAGCGCATGCTAAAGGATTACCGGTATAAGAATGTCCATGTAAAAATGTATCTTTTTTATTGTCAGAATAAAAAGCTTGATAAACCTTATCAGCCACAGCAGTTATTCCTAAAGCCATAAAACCACCTGTTATACCTTTAGACAAACACATGATATCTGGTTTATTATCAAAGTAATCTGATGCAAACATTTTACCTGTTCTACCGAAACCAGTAAATACTTCATCAGCAATTGCTAACACTCCATATTGCTGACATAGGCCTATCATATCTGATAAAACCTTAGGAGAATGCATCAACATCCCTCCTGCTCCTTGAACAATTGGTTCAAAAATAAATGCTGCCACATCATTTGTTTTTAATAAATCTTCAAACGCTTTTAAAACCTCCACCTTATTTTCTTCTGTTGGAGGAGTCATGAAATCGACATCAAACATAAAACGCTCAAAAGGCTCGTTAAATCCTCCTCGAGCAGTCAAACTCATACTTCCAAAAGTATCTCCATGATAATCGTTTTCTAAAGCAATAAATTTACTACGCTTTTCTCCTTGGTTAAACCAATATTGTATTGCCATTTTTAAAGCTACTTCATTAGCCGTAGAACCATTATCTGAAAAGAAAACTTTCTCAATGTTTTGAGGTAATAACTTTACCAAACGTTCTGACAATTCAACTGCTGGAGGATGCGTAAATCCTCCGAAAGCAACATGATCCAATTGTCTAGCTTGTTCAGATAG
>JARGOE010000088.1 GCA_029210015.1 Vicingaceae bacterium | reverse complement strand
TCAACTGATGCTAGTGGAGAAACTTTCAATTTAGGTGTAACCAATGTAAAATATTACATCTATGATTTAGCTGGAAATGTTGATTCTTGCAGGTTCACTGTAACCGTAATTGATAGTGTTGCTCCAACAATATCATGTCCCGGTAATATTAGTTTGAGTACTCCTAATAATAATTGTGACATCCTTGTTACAGGTATTGCTCCAATTACACCAAATGATAATTGTGCTATAGATAGTGTTAGTTATGTACTTTCAGGTACTACTATTGGTAATGGGTTAAATGATGCTAGTGGAGCAGTATTTAATTTAGGGGTAACAAATGTGAAATATTACATTTATGATTTAGCTGGAAATGTTGACTCTTGTAGTTTTACTGTAACAGTTATTGATAGTGTTCCTCCTACTATAGCTTGTCCAGGAAATATTATTTTAAGCACATCAATAAACTCTTGTGATACTATTATAAATGGTATTGCACCTATATCAACAATGGATAATTGTGCCATTGATAGTGTAAACTATGTGTTAACTGGAGTAACAACTAGCAGTGGATCAACTGATGCTAGTGGTGAAACTTTTAATTTAGGTCTTACCAATGTGAAATATTACATCTATGATTTAGCTGGAAATGTTGACTCTTGTAGTTTTACAGTAACTGTAATTGATAGCGTTCCTCCAAGCATAACTTGTCCTGGAAGTATTAGTCTAGCAACTTCAGTTAACTCTTGTGACACTGTTGTAAATGGTATTGCACCTATATCAACAATAGATAATTGTGCTATTGATAGTGTAAACTATGTGTTAACTGGTGTAACAACAAGCAGTGGATCAACTGATGCTAGTGGAGAAACATTTAATGTTGGTTTAACTAATGTTAAATATTACATCTATGATTTAGCTGGAAATGTTGATTCTTGTAGTTTTAATGTTAATGTAATTGATAGTATAGCTCCTTCAATAACTTGCCCAGGAAATATCACCTTAAGCACTTCTGTAAATTCTTGTGATACAATTGTAAATGGTATAGCTCCAACTTCAACTAATGATAATTGTGCCATTGATAGTGTAAACTATGCATTAACAGGTGCAACAATTGGTTTTGGAACTGGAGATGCATCAGGAAACTCATTTAACTTAGGTGTTACTAACGTTTTATACTTTGTTTATGATTTATCGGGTAATGTAGATTCTTGCAACTTTTCAATAACAGTTATTGATAGTATACCTCCTGTAATTAGTTGCCCAAATAATATCAGCATTAGTAATGATTCTGGTTTTTGTTCTGCAGTAGTTAATTCAATCGCTCCCTTAATTATAACTGACAATTGCTCTATAGACAGTGTAGGCTATAAACTTAATGGTGCAACTACCGGAAATGGTTTAAATGATGCAAGTGGTTTAACATATAATATTGGTATCACAACTGTTATTTACTACATATATGATTTAGCTGGTAATACAGACTCGTGTAGCTTCACTGTAACAGTAACAGATAATGAAAACCCTATAATAACATGCCCTGGAAATATTGTAATTTGTGATACTAATGTTATTGTTCCCACTCCTACATTTGGGGATAACTGTATGGTTAATACCGTTACTAATGACTTCAATGGTCTTAGTAATGCTTCAGGAATTTATCCTTACGGTATTACTACTGTTAATTGGACAGTAACGGATACTTCAGGAAATATGAGTACTTGTCCTATGACAATTGAAGTTGAAGTCCCACCTTTTTCTGATGCTGGCCCCGATCAAAAATTAGTTGGAGTTAATACAACTTCATTAGATGGATCCACTCCTGTTAATGGAATAGGAAGTTGGTTAAATGTTTCTGGTTATGGTTTTATACAATCGGTAAATGATCCAAAATCTATATTGGAAGACTTAGATCCAGGAATAAATGTATTTGAATGGATTGTTAGCTATGGAACTTGTTTGGACTCAATTGATGAGGTTGAAATTGAATATATACCTTTAAAAATACCAAACGGTTTTTCACCAAATAATGATGGAGATAATGATCAACTAGTAATAACTGGTATAGATTTAATCGAAAATGAACTAGTAATATTTAATCGATGGGGAGTGGAACTTTTTAGCCAATACAACTATCAAAATGACTGGGAAGGTAAATCAAAAGATGGTAAAGAATTACCTGAAGATACTTACTTCTATATTTTAAAAATACCAGAATTAGAAAAAGAATTTAGTGGATATATTGTTTTAAAACGATGAAAGGAATCCTTCTCATATTGATTTTTTTATCCTTTGGGATTATTGGTTCTTCGCAGCAAGTACCTCTATCTAGTCAATATATGATGAATCGACTAGTAGTTAATCCTGCCTATGCAGGAGAACTTGGGTTTTATTCAGCCAGTCTTTCCTATAGAAAACAATGGATTGGACTTGAAGGTGCTCCATCAACTCAAAACTTATCTATACATGGTCCTGCTTTAAAAGGTAAATTAGGTTTTGGATTATTATTTTTTAGAGATATTATTGGAGTTAGCAAAGAGAACAATATCACCGGTTCATTTGCCTACAGAATAAAAAATGATAAAAGAAAATCTACACTGTCATTTGGAATTGCGGCAAGCTCAGTATTTACTACAAATCAATGGAGTCAAATAGTTACTACAGCTGAAAATGATAATGCATTTTCAGCTGATTCTCCCCAATATATTTTTCCTGATTTTAGTGCTGGTATATACTATAAAAAAGAACAGTATTATGTTGGTTTTTCAATTCCAATGTTTTTACAACATAAGTTAGAAGGATCTTCCTCAAAATATTCAATTGAAAATAATTTTAATCAATATAATTATTTGTTAGAAGTAGGAGTTAACTTTAAAATTAATGACATTTCGATTAAACCTTCTATAATGAATAGATACTTACCAAGCAGCGCATACCAATTTGATTTAAATTGTATTATAGATATAAATAACAAAATTGGGTTAGGAGCTTCTTATAGAACAAAAGACGCAGTAGTTGGGTTAATTCAATTGCATGTAAGCGACCAAATCATATTAGGATATTCTTATGATCATTCTATTTCTAGTTTACAACAATACAACAATGGAAGTCATGAACTTTTTTTAAGATATGATTTCAGATATAAAGTTAAATCATTTGACCCCCGTTTCTTCTAATGTTAAAAGCATTTTTAAAACAAATATCGATAATTACGCTTGTGTGTATTGGCTTTACTGCTTTAAGCCAAGAAACATTTGAAATACAGTCAATGGGGTTTAATACTTCTGGTAAAGAGTATAGTCCGCAATACTATAATAAAGGCATTGTTTTTTGCTCCGATCAAACTCTAATTGAGGGACTTACATACCAAGACTATGAAACAGGTAAACCTCTTACTGATTTATTTTTTGTTAGAATAGATAGTAGTGGAACTAGCAACAAGGAAATTTTTAGTTTATCATTAAGAAGTAGTTTTCACGAAGGTCCAATTACATTCTCTAAAGATTATAGAACAGCATATTTCACTAGAAGTCATAGTGTTCAAAAGAAACTCAAGAACATGGTGAAATCTAAAAATTATTTGGGTGTTTACAAAGCAACTTTTGATGGAGAAAAATGGGGAAACATCACACCATGTTCATTTAATTCATTTGAATATAATGTAGGTCAGCCAACATTATCCTCTGATGGAACTCTATTATATGTTGTATCGGATAAACCTGGCGGAAAAGGTGGAAAAGACATCTACTACTCAATTATAGCTGGTGACTCATGTAGTGAGCTAACTAGTATAGGTGATAAAATTAATACCGAATATAATGAAATGTTTCCTTTTGTAAATTCAAAGAATCAGATGTACTTCTCTTCTGATAAACCTTCTGGTATTGGTGGTTTAGATATTTACATGTCAACTGGAAATATGGGATTATGGTCTACTTCCACTCCATTGGATACTTCAATCAATTCTTCAGCAGATGATTTTGGATTGATTTTTAATGATGAAAAAACGGAGGGTTATTTTTCTTCAAATAGAAATGGATCAGATGACATATTTAAAATTGAAGTTAGTTTCCCCCCATTTGAAGATTGTGAGGAGATATTGAAAGAACAACTCTGTTATGAACTTTTTGAAGAAGCGACATTAAATGCAGATTCTGTTTCTATGGAATATGAATGGGACTTTGGTGATGGCAAAAAAGAATATGGAACTGAAGTATATCATTGTTATGAAAAACCAGGCTTCTATATTATCGAACTTAACATTAAAGATCCTATGATAGATAAGGTGTTTGTTAATCAAGATGTTTATGAATTAGAAATTGTTGAAGTTAAACAACCTCATATTTCATGCCCTGACTCTATTCCGGTTAACACAGTTTTTAAAATATTAGTTGAACAAGGAAAGTGGGAAGAGTATGAAATCATTGATTTTTATATTGATTATGGAGACTCGTTTATTGCAAAAAATGATTTAAAATCTCACAAATATGATTCTACGGGAATTAAAGAGGTTAAAGTATTAATAACAGGAATAGATAAAGAAAGTGGTGAAATAAAAACCAATTGTTTTTACAAACTAATTAATGTAACTAAAAATAATGAAAACTATGCTGCTGTAAAAAAGAAGCTTAACATCTTAGACTATGGAAATTTTGAGGTCTCGGAAATGGCAATTGAAGAGGACATACATTTTGCTTTGCAAATTTTAACAAGTAAAAAAAGTGTCTTAAATGATTCAACCGTATTGAAAGAATATTACAATTTGGTAAAAGAATATTATAATGAAGTAAATAAAGATTATTCCTATGTTATTGGAAATACTCAAAACCCAATGGATTTGGTGGAAGAATATAGACGTGCACATAAATTAGGTTTTAATACAGCTGTAGTTAAACGATATAAAAACGAATTACTTACTGCTGAAACCTTTGTGTTAGACTCTTTAGCTGAGGAAGATTTTGTTGACCTATCAGAATTAGGCAGTGTAGATAAAGATGCCGATGGAAAAACTGAGATAATCTTAAATAACATATTCTTTAAGTTTAATGCTCATCAGTTAAGTGAAGAATCAAAAATAGAATTAAACAAATTAGTAGCATATTTGAACAAAAACAAAAATGTAAATATTACTATAAACGCTTATACTGATGCGACCAGAAATATTGAAAAAGCTAAAAAGATATTTAAAGCAAAAGGCTTAACCTATACAAAAGAAGCTCATGACAAAATGAGTAGTAATTACAACGTTAAGCTTTCTACAAACAGAGCAATATCTGTTTATAAATATTTAATTAAAAAAGGTATTCTTAAATCAAGATTAGATGCTAAAGGAAATGGAGAAAACAACCCAATTGCCCCTAATTACAACATAGATGGTTCAGATAATCCAGAAGGCCGACAGAAGAACAGAAGAGTTAGTTTTATTATTGATTAAAAATCATCATCTAAAAAGACCAAATATTAGTTTTGTATATTTGGCTTAATATTTGGAATGTTAAGTTATGCGATTCTACCTTTTTCTTACTCTATCTCTTTTAATATTTCATATTGAAATCATAGCTCAATCTATTCCAGCTAAAAACGAAAACATACCCTACTTAGTTACTTTTGGAAAAGAAGGAGATAAAAAATGGGGGGATGATGATAACAACCAGATTATATTTTTTTCTATCCCAGCAGACCAAAAGAAGCCTTTTTATATTCGAATTTTTGATCCTAATGTTGGTGGCAAAATTGATGAGGGTAAAGGAGGTTTTAATTCTAAAACTAAATTCTCCCTTTATGGCTCGGGATGTTTTTCAAGTAAAGATGAAGAAAACAAAGACCCTGTAGGCAACTACAAACGTGGCAATTTAATTCATTCAAAAACTTTTGGAGCTGAAGCTACTTATGATGGAAGGTGGTTTGCATTTGGCCCAATAAACCCTATGGAAGGTGAATTACTTCCAGAACTTGGAGGCAATATTTTCAAAATGGTTGTTGATGGAGTTAGTGGGGATGATGGCAACTTATACAAAATATTTATGTCTGTAAGTGGAAAAGAGAATAAAGAAATTGAAGGAGCTAATGCCTTTATGTATGAATATTCTTTTAGATTAAATAGCGGAAAACAAGTAGCTCATTTATATCCTTATATAGACCAACATACTATTTCGGTTAAACAACATAATTTTGATTTTGATGGAGATGCTTATATTAAGTTAGTTTCTATGACAATTCCTGGAATAAAAGTTAGCACTTCTAATGATGCTGTTTGGGCTAGTAGTTTGCATGAAATGAAAGAAAAAGATAAAAAAACGTGCTTAGATATTCAAATAGTTAAAACAGGTACAAAAAGTAATAATAATGCTGTTTTTTACATCACCAATCAACGTGGGAAATTCATGCAATTTCATTCTATTCCTATCGGTGCCATACCAAAGAAAACGATTGGTATTAAGCCTGTTAAAAGGTAATTTAAATTCTCTCTATAAAATTTTATGACTACTTTTAACAGGTGCGACAGCATTTACATAGTACGGTTTTTTATAAATACACCCTATTTATTTTATTAATTACGAAATCCTTTTTTGTTTTTTCTCAAGAAAAAATTGATGTAAAACAAAGTAATATTAGCTCTTCATCTAGCGAATACGCACCAACTTATTATAAGAATGGTTTAGTGTTTTCCAATGTTAGTTCAAATGATGACCCTAATAAATCGATGACAGGATTGTATTTTGCGCCTTTTAAAAAAAATAAATTTGGTAATAAATCAGTGTTTAGCTCAGCCTTAAAATCAGGGTTACATGAAGGAGCGATAACTTTTAGTACTGATGGAATAACAGCCTATTTTACTCGATCTCAAAAAGAATTTAATGATGTAGGGGATAGTTTATCAACTCAAGAAAACAAGCTGGGAGTTTATAAAACAACCTATGACGGAAATGAATGGGGCAATATAACTCCATGTAACTTTATTCAACCAGAATTTAGTTTCGGACACCCAAGTTTATCCCTTGACGGAAAGAGATTATACATTGCGTCAGACGTTGATGGAGGGTTTGGAGGGAAAGATATCTATTACACAGAAATTACTAATGGCGTTTGTGGACCATTAATTAATTTGGGACCAGGAGTTAACAGCTCGGCAAATGAGTTTTTTCCAAGTATTGATCCTAACGGAAACTTGTATTTTTCTTCTGATAAAGAGGGAGGGATAGGCGGCTTAGACCTTTATTTAACCCAGTTAATAAAAAACAAATGGAGCACACCAAAATTGTTGGATGCTCCAATCAACTCTGAATTTGATGATTTTTCTATTGTATGGAATAAAAATGGAATTGAAGGGTATTTTGCGAGTAATAGAAAAGGAACGGATGATATTTTTAAAATAACCATAACAACTCCAAAACCAGGTTTTAATGAGTGTGTCCCCATGGAAAGAGAGTATTTGTGTTATGAGTTTTATGAAGAAGCTACAGTTTATGTAGATTCGGTTGAAATGATTTACGAGTGGGATTTTGGAGATGGGATAAAAAGCAATCTCTTAAGCGTTAATCATTGCTACTCAAAAATTGGAACTTATCAAGTAAAGTTAAATATTCTGGATAAAATTATTGGAAAGGAGTATATGGAGAAAGCAGCCTTTGAATTAATAATTAAAGAAGTGCTTCAACCAAAAATTATCTTACCAGAAACATTTGTACTTGGAGATGAATTCTCAATTACGGTTGAACAAGGAAAATGGAAACCTTACCAAATTGATAATTATTACATTGATTATGGTGATTTGGAAATCACAAAAAATAGCGCATTACCTCATCAGTATACTACTCCTGGAGAAAAAGAAATTAAGGTTTTAGTAAGTGGTATTGATGCTGAAACCAAAAAAGTAAAAACAAATTGTTTTAGTAAAACCATTATGGTTAAAACTAAATAAGCGGTTCTGTCGCATTAATTAAAAACCTGAAACTTTTTGAAACTTTTCGGTCTAAATCTGAGAGGAGAATCGGCAAAACCTTTAACGAATCCTGTACCAAAAAGAAACCCCGAAGAAAGTTTTCACTGTTTCTGCGGGGTTTGTCGTTTTGTGTGTTGCCCGACTAGGGCTCGAACCTAGACTCTTCTGTACCAAAAACAGACGTGTTGCCAGTTACACCATCGG
>JARGOE010000087.1 GCA_029210015.1 Vicingaceae bacterium | reverse complement strand
ACAATTGAATAGTATTGTCAATTAACTCATATTCTGAAAGTTGTTCAATAAGCTCCTGCGCACCAATAATATGTGGCAACCAAATTGGTTGTTCTATTAATTGACTTAAGTGTTGTTTTAAAAATAACGAAGCTCTTTTATTCGGCAATACCACAGTAACATCACTCAATTCATTCCCAAATTGAGTAATTAGTTGTTCTGCTATGTATTTTAGAAAATTGATATTTTTTGTTTTAAGAATTGTGAAGTTAAGGAAAGTTAGATAATTGCAATTAATTATTTTAGCCTGACAAATAAAAAGAGATGCTTAAAAAAAAGACAGTTAAAATAATTGGAGGCTTTATAATTATAATTGGACTTATTATTCTTTCGTTAGCAATAAAAGACTCTACCAATATTATCAATTTAAAATATAAAGGTAAAATTGCTAAAGGGATAATTTATGAAGAAAAATTTGCTAAGCATGAAACGGATGAGATATTCTATTATAAAATAAAGTATTTTATAAATGGAAATGAATACAAAATTGAAACATATAATAATTCAAGTGAAAGAAGATATACACCCGGGACAAATTGCGAGGTATACTATGAGGTGAATAATCCTAACAATGCTGTTCTTAATTCTTGGCAAGAAACTTCTGGGACTATAATTATTAGTAGCACTTTAAGTTTGATTTTTATGTTTATCGGTTTAATCTTCTTATTATTTCCTACATCTACTAGTAAAGTATTTAACCAAAAATAACTTTTCTCTTAAAGTGCTATTTAACCTCTAATTTAAAACCAACTCCATGAATATTAGTAATCGATATTTTACTATCAGCAGCTAAATATTTACGAAGCTTTGAAATAAAAACATCTAAACTCCTTCCACTAAAATAATCATCATTACCCCAAATGTTTTTCAAAATCATTTCTCTTGGAGCTATATCGTTTATATGCTCACACAAATAAGCTAATATTTTAGCTTCACGCTTTGTCAACCCTTGCTCTTGTTTTGGATGAATTAACTTTTGGTTTTTAACATCAAAATTGTAAGCTCCAACTTTATAACTTTCTACTTTCTCTTCAGTATCAGCAGTCAAAACTTTTGTTCTTCTTAAAATTGACTCTATCCGCAATATAAATTCTTGAAAGTCAAAAGGCTTTGTAATGTAATCATCTGCACCTAAAGTCAAACCTTTTATTTTATCCACTTGCATTGATTTAGCTGTCAAAAAAACAATTGGCACATCCTTATTAACACTTCTGATAGATTCAGCAACAGCAAATCCATCTTTTTTAGGCATCATCACATCCAAAATACACATATCAAAACTTTTGTTAGCGAAGGTTTTAAGAGCTAATTCTCCATCAGAACAAAGTGTGACTTTGTATCCATTAGACTTTAAATTGTCCTGAACTACAAAACCCAAATTTGAATCATCTTCAGCTAATAGTATATGTATATTTTTAGTTTGTTTCCCCATGTTTGTTTTTGTTTTATTGCAACGGAAGTTTTATTACAAATGTAGAACCTTCTCCTTCTTTACTAACCAATTTCACACTACCAGAATAGGCCTCAACAATAGTTTTCACATAGTTTAACCCCAACCCAAAACCTTTTACATCATGTACATTATCAGTCGGTGCTCTATAAAATTTTTCAAAAATATATTTTTGCCCCTCTTTAGAAACTCCTATTCCATTATCTTTTACACTTATTTCTATAAACCCCTTATGATAATTAGTTGCCACTTCAATTTTAGGCTTTTTAGTAGAGTATTTAATTGCATTATCAATTAAATTATGAAGAGTATTAGTAATATGTATTCTATCTCCAAAGAAATTATGTTTATTTGCATTTAGTTCACACAAAATTTCTCCATCTCTTTCTCTAACTATTAACCCAAAACTTTTTACAGAAGAAGTAATAAGTTCATGCAAATCAATTTCTTCATTTTCTAATTTTAACTTATCCTTATCAAGAGTAGCTAATTGTAACACCTTATCTACTTGATTTTTCAACCTATTATTTTCTTCTTTAATAATTCTAGCATAATTAGATAATCGCTGAGGTTCTTCAACAATATTATCCCCTAGCAACACATCTGCTGAAAGCGAAATAGTAGAAATTGGTGTTTTAAATTCATGTGTTATATTATTTATGAAATCATTTTTAATCTCTGATAAACGCTTTTGTTTTAAGATAACACTAATGGTATAAGCAAAGAAAACAATAATGATTAAAATGATAGAAGATGAGAAAAGCCAAATTCCCATTTCATTAATAATATATGATTGTTTGGATGGAAAATAAACTCCAAAATAATGTCCATCTCTATCCCATTCCATATTGTAGGATTTGGATTGAAGTTGATCTTGCTCCTGATTATCTAATGAAACATAGTTTCCAAAAACAATAGAATCGGTAAAGCAATCATAGATTACATATTCAAAATCTATTTTAATATTTCGTTCAGCAAATTCGTTCTTTAACAAATTCTCTAAGAGATAAGGATTAACTGTATCGTTAATTAAAGTAACATAGTAATTCGAACTAACCTGTTTTACAGGATTAAAGAGTTCCGCTTCATCTTTATGAATACTCAACAACTCATTAGTAACACTATTTAATGACATTCGAACACGCTCATTAAACTGCTTTTCTTGTAAATTATATGCTTCTCTAACCCAAAATATTTGAGTAGTTACAATTCCGATTAACGAAAGAGTAGCTAAAAAAATGATTATTCGAATGGTTTTTCTGTTCATTAAGGTTAAAAGTAATCAATTCGGCAAAGTAAAATAAAAAAGGCTTTTCATTAACATTTTATTAAGTTTGCGTTCATAAAACTTAAAACTAATTATATGAATGCATATGTTTTTCCTGGACAAGGATCTCAATTTGTAGGAATGGGTAAAGAGCTTTACGAAAGCTCAGATTTAGCAAAAGAAATGTTTGAAAAAGCCAATGAAATTTTAGGCTTTAGAATTACAGATATAATGTTTGATGGTACTGATGAAGAACTAAAACAAACTAAAGTAACACAACCAGCTATCTTTTTACACTCAGTAATTTTAGCTAAAACTTTGGGTGAAAGCTTTAAACCAGATATGGTTGCTGGTCATTCTTTAGGAGAATTCTCAGCATTAGTTGCTAACGGAACATTAAACTTTGAAGATGCTATACGTTTAGTTTCTGCAAGAGCTTTAGCTATGCAAAAAGCATGCGAAATTGAACCGTCTACAATGGCAGCAATTTTAAGTTTAGAAGATGACGTGGTAGAAAAAATATGTGCAAATATTGACGGAGTTGTTGTTCCAGCAAATTACAACTGTCCTGGACAACTAGTAATTTCAGGAACTGTTGATGCAATTAATATAGCTTGTGAAAAATTAACAGAAGCTGGAGCAAGAAGAGCTTTAGTTTTACCTGTTGGAGGAGCTTTTCACTCACCCTTAATGGAACCTGCTCGCGAAGAATTAAAAGATGCTATTATGAATACCACTTTTAATACTCCGAGTTGTCCAATTTATCAAAATGTAACTGCAAATGCAGTAACTGACGCTGAAGCAATAAAAGAAAATTTAATAGCTCAATTAACAGCTCCAGTTAGGTGGACACAAACAATGAATCAAATGCTAGCCGATGGTGCCAACAAAATAACAGAAGTGGGTCCTGGTAAAGTTTTACAAGGTTTGTTTAAAAAAGTTGACAGACAGTTAGAGACTGAAAGTGCTTAAATAAAAATATCTATAATTAAAGGCTCCGAATAAATTCGGAGCTTTTTTTGTACCTATAAATAGGATTCCAACCCGTTTATTGTTTAAATACATTTTTAGGTGAAAGATTGAATAAATTTGTTGTTACTAACTACACATCTATTATGAAAAAACATTTATTCTTAATATTTATCTCTGCATTTTTTTGTCAACTTTCATTTACTCAAGAATATGTGCGCTTGATGGAAAATCAAAACTCCAATTTTTATGATATACAAAATGCTTTTAACCAGCATTGGGATGACAAAGAGTATGTTAAAGGAAAAGGCTGGAAACAATTTAAGCGTTGGGAGTGGTTTATGGAGCCAAGGGTTTACCCTAGCGGTAAATTACCCAACCCAGCATTAGTATATAACGAGTATAAAAAATTTAAAAAAACTTACTCCCCTAAAAAGCAACAAAACAACAAATCTGCAAATTGGACTCCACTGGGACCAACCAATTGGAACTCTATTGGATGGAACCCAGGTATAGGCAGAATAAACTCAGTTACTGTTGATCCAAATAATAGTAATATTATTTATGTAGGGACTCCGGCCGGAGGTTGTTGGAAATCCACTAATGGCGGTAATTCATGGAGCCCATTAACTGATGATATGGCAACATTGGGTGTCTCAGGTGTTGCGGTAGATCCTAACAATTCTAATATTATCTATCTTGCAACTGGTGATGGCGATGGAAACCATACTTACAGTATCGGGGTAATGAAATCAATTGATGGTGGAGTTACATTTAATAGTACTGGCTTAAATTGGTCAACTAGTCAAACAAGAGTTATGCGCAAAATAATTATTGACCCAAGTAACTCTAATAACCTTTTTGTAGCAACAAGTCATGGCTTATTTAAAACAACTGATGCTGGTTTAAACTGGGTTAGTGTACTTTCAGGATCGATTAGAGATGTTGAATATAATCCATCTAACCCTAATACAGTTTTTGCATGCACAAACAATAGTTTTTACAAATCGGTTAGTGGTGGAGTTTTAAATTCTTTTACAAACATTATTAGTGGACTACCAAATGCTTCAAGTATAGGAAGGATGGCTATTGGAGTTACTCCAAGTGATACTAGTTATGTTTACGTTTTAGTTTCTGATGATACTGATAATAGCTTTTTAGGCCTTTATCGTTCTACAAATACAGGAAACAATTTTACTTTAAGAACTAACAGCCCAAATGTTTTTGGATATGATACTAATGGGAACGATTCTGGCGGACAAAGCTGGTATGATATGGCTTTAGCAGTATCTCCAACCGACAGAAATGTTGTATTTACTGGAGGGATTAACGTTTGGAAATCTACAAATGGTGGAGCTACATTATTTGCATTATCACAATGGAATTGGCCAACTGGTAGTTTTGAATATGTACATGCAGACATTCATTCTTTAGATTATTATGGCAACACATTGTTTTGTGGTTCTGATGGAGGAATATTCAAATCCACAAATGCTGGAATCACATTCTCAGATTTAACATCGGGTATACAGCATTCTCAATTCTATCGATTAGGCTGTAGTGCTCAAAACTCAGGAACAATTATAGCTGGAACACAAGATAACGGTTCATTAATGTTAAAAAATGGAACTTGGACGCATGTTACTGGTGGTGATGGAATGGAATGTATTGCTGATTGGAACAATCCAAACATACTCTATTCTACTAGTCAGTATGGAAATGTCTATAAATCTACAGATGGAGGAAATTCATTTAACGGAATTACCGGAAACATAACAGGAAATGGTGCCTGGGTAACTCCATATACACTTGACCCTGTTAATTCAAATACAATATATCTTGGCTATCATGACATATATAAATCTACCAATGGAGGAAATACTTGGAACACCATATCTAACTTCAGTGGAAGTAACGATTTAAAATCATTGGTAGTTGCTCCATCTAATAATAATTTTATATATGCAGCAACAAATAACGTAATTAACAAAACAACCAATGGAGGGGCAAATTGGACTGACATCACATTAGGGTTACCTAATAATTCTATTACTTATATTTCAGTGCACAATACTAACCCTAACATTCTATGGGTAAGTTTATCTGGTTATACAGCTGGAGAAAAAGTTTATAAATCTATTAATGGGGGTATTACTTGGACAAATGAATCTGGCAATCTTCCAAACATGCCAATGAATTGTATTACTTATGAATATGGATCTAATAATGGTATTTATGTAGGTACCGACATGGGCATTTATTATAAAAATGATGACTTAAGTCAATGGCAAATGTATATGGTTAATTTACCAAATGTAATTGTCAATGAACTTGAAATACATTATGCAATTGGTAAAATTAGAGCCGCAACTTTTGGGAGAGGAATATGGGAGTCAGATTTATTTGTAACTGCATCCCCTACTGCTCAATTTTATTCCCCAGACACTCTAATTTGCCCTAATAATTGTTCCAAATTTTATAATACAACCCCTAATTTAGGCCAAAATTGGCAATGGTACTTTCCTGGAGGAACGCCAAGCACATCAACAGACCTCAATCCTATTGTTTGCTACCCTTCAACAGGTTCTTACAATGTTTCTTTGGTTGTTTATAATCCAGTTGGTAGAGATTCTATTTACCAATCATCTTACATTACTGTTCAAAACCCAACCAATGGAAACTCTCTACCTCTTGTTGAAGGCTTTGAAGCTTCGAACAACTTACCTAATGGTTGGAAATTGGTAAACCCTGACAATGGTATTAGCTGGGAACATAACCCTGGAATTGGAGGTTATGGCACTAGTCAAGCATCATTTCAAATAGACAATTTTTCTACAGATTTTGAAGGCGAAAAAGATTATTTAGTTAGTCCATTATTAGACTTTAGTAATGTTAATAATGCAGAGATGACTTTTGATGTAGCTCATGCCCAATGGTGGTCTTTCAGGTCAGACACATTAGCTATTTATTACTCATCAGATTGTGGGGTAACTAAAAATTTACTTTGGGAAAAAGATGGTGATATATTAGCAACAGCTCCAGACCAACCTACATACTTCACTCCAAATCCAAATCAATGGAGAACTGATACAGTTAGCTTATCTCCACTAATCGGATTAAATGCTGTTGAAATATGGATAGAAAACAAATCAGATAATGGCAATTTAATTTACATTGACAATATTAATATCTATGAATCTTTTGGTGTTGGAATTAAGGAAGCAAACAAGAGCAATATCAATGTTTACCCTAATCCATTCAACGATTTACTTTATATTTCAAGTTCTTCTAATAAAATTGTATCAATAAAAATAATTGACACCATGGGTAAAGAGGTTATACATAACAAACTTGATAAAAAATCTACTCAATTAAATCTTTCTAATTTATCAAAAGGTATTTACCTGATTTTAATTGAAAGCAATGGAGAAATTTCAACAAGAAAAATTGTGAAATAACAAAAAAGCTCTGAAAATTTCAGAGCTTTTTTTGTTTGCGGTGAGAGGGGGATTCGAACCCCCGGTACGGTTTCCCGCACGCATGTTTAGCAAACATGTGGTTTCAGCCACTCACCCACCTCACCAAAACGGAAGGCAAAAGTAACAATCAAAATTAAATGGAGAAATAAAACACCATAATTTTTTTACTACAATTTAATCTTAACCGATTATTGTACATCTTCAACCGTTTATCCGTATTTATACCTAATTTGTCTAAAATCATTACTCAATTACCTAATAAATCAATAAGAATATTATATTTGTCATCCTTGTAATTAAAAAAGAACGTAAAACAATGAAAATCAAGTATTCAGCTATTTATTCAGCGTTAATCATCATAATTTCTTTAAGTTTAATTTCTTGTGGAGGCGGTTCAGAAACCAATACGGACACTAACTCTCCTGCAAACCTTAGTGATATTGTGATTAGTCATGAACTTTCTGATGCACAAATGCTTAACCCAGTAAACTATTCAGATGCTGGTGCTGGTTATATCCTTAAAAACATTTTTTACCCATTACTTTCTATTGATTTTAATACTTTGGAACTAGTTCCTGTCGTTGCTGAAGCAAGACCAGAAATTGAGATTACAGAGGATAATAAAATGAATATTACATATCGTATAAGAAAAGAAGCTAAATGGGATGATGGAACACCAATTACACCAAAAGATGTTGAGTTTGCCTTAAAGGTAATCAAAAATCCAAAAGTAGATAACGTAAATAATAAACCTTACTTTGAATTTATTGAAAGCATGGTTTTTTATGATGATGATCCTCAAAAATTTACTTTCAAATGTAAAGATGTTTACATTTTAGCTGAAGTTCAAAGTGGTGACATTCCTTTAATGCCAATGAAAATTTATGATCCAAAAAATTTAATGGCTGAATTTACTATTGAGCAATTATCAAATAATCAGGATGAGTTAGCAAATAATGAAAAAATCGTTGAGTTTGCTACTGATTTTAATTCAGAAAAATATCAAAGAGATAAAGAATCTATTGTTGGTTGTGGACCATACTTACTAGATGAATGGCAAACAGGTCAAAAAATAGTTTTAAAAAGAAAAGAAAACTGGTGGGGAGATGCTTTAGCAAATGCTGGAATGTATTTTGACATTCATCCTTCCAAAATAGTTTATCAAACAATTAATGATCAAACTACTGCTAAAGAAGCCTTAAAAG